>JAHYJU010000001.1 GCA_019428825.1 Patescibacteria group bacterium
TATCGTAGCATTCGATTCTTTTTGGTAATTTCTTTAAAAAAGGCAAATTTTCTTTTATTTCTTCCAAGGATTTTTTATTTAGGTCATCTATTAAATAAGGGTTATCCATATATTCTTCAGCATCTCTAAAAGTCTTTTGAACATAATAAAATTTTTGTAATAAATCTCTGCATTTACCCGCTTCTTCAAAATTCTCATTATCCGAATAATTTTTCATATCTTTTTCAATTCCGGACACCAACTTGGAAACATCCCCTGATAGAAGTTTTTTTAGTCCTGATATATTTTTCTTATACGTTAGAATTTCTTGTGCACTATTGTGAACGCACGGAGAGTAGCATATCCCCATATGTCCATACAAACATGGAGATTTAATTTTCATATATTTTGAAAACTTAGGAAAATTACAATCTCTAAAAGGAAAAATTTTTCTGGCAGTTCGCAATATATTTTTTGCGACTACATTGTTGGGAAAGGGCCCGTAAACAGAATCATTTTTTAATAAATCAGGCTTTCTTGCGGTAATCACTTTAGGTATATGAACTTCTTTTCCTGAAATTTTTACAATCTCATCTCTAATTACGATATAAATTTTTGAACGATCGTCTTTTAAAACAATGTTGTATTTAGGTTTGTATTTTTTAATTAATTCTGCTTCTAATATTATTGCCTCAAACTCTGATTCTACTTTTATAAAATCGAGGTCGTTAATCCTTTTGACCAGCTCTGAAGTCTTGAAATCGGCAGGGGCTTTTACTGAAAAGTAGGATTTTACACGGGCTTTTAAATTCTTTGCTTTTCCGACATATATAACCTTCCCAGTTTTATCTATGAAAATGTAGGATCCGGGACTTTGAGGTAAACTTTCTAACTTTTCTTTTAAATTTGAGGTTTTCACACACTTATTGTAGCATTTGAAAGATGAGGCATAGATTTACGAAAACAAAACTTAAATATTTTTTTGTGTTGTTGATGATTTCGATTACACCTCTGAATATCTCTTACGCTCAAGAAGAAAAATTCTCAATTGATTATAACCTCGAATATGCAGTCGATGAATATGGAGTTACCTTAATAACACATGAAGCTATCATAACTAACCTGCAAAACGATGCTATCCCTACTACTTATACATTTTCAGCAAAAAATTTGAAAATATTCGATGTGTCAGCAGAAACAAACGGAAGAGAAGCAAAACCAAAAATTGACCAGAAAGATGATGATACATTTATATCGGTAGTCATAGAGAATTATGCTATAGGTGAAGGAAGACAAAACAAAGTCAGTTTATCCTACAAAACCCGAAGTATTGCAAGTAAATCAGGAAAGATATGGAATATTTATATACCAAGGATACAAATACCCGATACAACTACTCTCTATAATGTAAAACTTATAATTCCCGAAGCTTTTGGACCAAAAATATACCTCTCCCCTACCCCGGTCATAGAAAAAAAGGAAGAAGAGCATTGGGCCTATTATTTTACAAAAGAAACTTTTAAATCAACAGGCATAGCCGCCGCATTCGGTGAATTTCAGCCGGTAAATTATAAACTTAAGTATCAGCTGAAAAATAACTCCATATTACCCTCAATTAAAGAGATAGCACTACCTCCCGATATACATGAATATCAAAATGTCAGTTACCAGAGCATAGAACCAAAACCTAACAGAACAAAAATTGATGGGGACGGTAACGTAATTGCTTCCTATATCTTAAGCCCTAAGAAAAGTATAGACATTGAAGTAACGGGGACTGCAAGACTGTATGGAAAACAAATAAACCCCGACTTTGGTAGAGATTTCTCAGGTATACCGCAGGATTTAATAAAAAAGTATACTGCCTCTAAAAAATATTGGGAAGTTAATTCTCCATACATAGAAGAGATATCTAAGGAAATTAAAAACGAAAATATAAATGTAACGAGAAATGCTGAAAAAATTTATAACTTTATTTCAAATAATCTAACTTATGATTTTGATGCCGTAGAAAATGGTCTGGCTCAAAGGATGGGGGCTGAAATTGCCCTTTCACAGGAAGGAAGTTGGACATGTATGGAATTTACTGATGTATTTATTTCTATCGCCCGAGCTATGGGTATACCTTCCAGAGAAATAAACGGATATGCCTTTACTTTTGATGATAATGATAAACCTATATCAATAAATCTTGATAGCGGAGATTACCTCCACTCGTGGGCGGAATTTTACGACCCTTTCTATGGGTGGGTACAGGTGGATCCTACTTGGGGAACAACATCAGGAATTGATTATTTTTCAAAGCTTGATACAAATCATTTTGCTTTTGTTGTTAAGGGATTAAATTCGGAATATCCTTACTCAGCGGGAACTTATAGATTATCTGAAAATGAAAAGTTAATAGAGGTAGCATTATCACAAACTTCCACAGAAGAAGATTTTATTCCGGATTTGGAATTTAAAAAAACTTTTAATTTTAACTTAATTGAGTTGATAAGAGGAAATATTAGGGTCAAAGTAACTAACTCCGGTAAAGTATCAGCTTATATTGTAGATGGAAAAACTATACCTGTAAGAGGAGTGACCAATATTTATGTTAAAAAGGGAACTCAAGAAATATTCTTCAAAGATCTGAATGGAAATAAATACTCTTCTTCTATAACGGAGTAGTAGGATTTTGTAGTTTATTTTTTATCAAAATTCTTGTCAATTAGATTCAAAACATCAGCTGTAAAAGATTTTTTACATTTTTTAAGATCTTCAAGAGATCCTTCAAAAAGAATTTCCCCGCCCTCATCTCCGCCCTCGGGGCCAAGATCAATAACCCAATCACAATTTTTAACCACATCTAAATTATGTTCTATCATAAGAACTGTATTCCCTCGGGCGGTAAGTCTTTTGCAAATAGAAATTAAGTTTTCCAAATCAGCGAAGTGTAAACCTGTTGTAGGTTCGTCTAAAATATATAATGTACTCCCGGTGGATCTTTTTGATAACTCAAGTCCTAATTTAACCCTCTGGGCTTCCCCACCCGATAAGGTCGGCGCAGGCTGACCTAGTTTTATGTAACCCAAACCAACGTCATACAGAGTTTCCATCTTTCTTCTTATCTGAGGAATATTTTCAAAAAAACCTAAGGCTTCTTCTACGGTCATGCTTAAAACATCAGCGATATTTTTACCTTTGTATTCTATCTCTAAAGCTTCAGAGTTGTATCTTTTACCTTTACAAACCTCACACTTTACATAAACGTCGGGCATAAACTGCATCTCTATCTTTATCTGACCTTCCCCGCTACAAGCTTCACATCTACCACCCTTTACATTAAAACTAAAACGCCCGGGCTTATATCCTCTTATCCTTGCTTCTTGTGTTTGAGAAAAAAGATCTCTTATATGATCAAACACTTTTGTATATGTTGCAGGATTGGATTTTGGGGTTCTCCCTATCGGACTTTGGTCTATGGCAATAACATTAGAAATGTTCTCCACACCCTCAATAGAGCTGAATGGTTCAGGTTTTTCCTCGATTTTCAGACCGTATTCTTGCCTTAAAGCCTGATAAAGAGTGTCCATTATCAAAGTAGATTTTCCTGAACCCGATACACCCGTAACACAAACAAATTTACCAAGCGGAACTGTAAGATCAACTTTTTTTAAATTCCTTCCCGTTGCTTTTTTCAAAACTAAACTCTGACCTCCAACTTTTTTCTGAACTTTATGATTAGTTTCCTCTATCAAAACATCCTCCAAAGCTCTTTTTCCTTTGACTAAATTTCTACCAACTATTAAATCTCCGGATAAATATCTACCTGTCAAAGAATTTTTATCTTTTTTAATTTGGTCGGGAGTTCCTTCTGAAACCACCTCTCCGCCATGCTCACCGGCGCCCGGTCCAAAATCAAAAACATAATCGCTTTCGAGAATAGTTTCTCCGTCATGCTCAACCACTAAAACCGTATTTCCCAGATCCCTAAGCTGATGAAGTGTTTTTATAAGTTTTTTCTGGTCAACTTGGTGTAATCCTAAAGAAGGTTCATCCAAAACGTACAAAACTCCGCTTAAGCCGGAACCTATTTGAGAAGCAAGTCTTATTCTTTGAGCTTCTCCTCCGGATAACTCGCCTGAAGCCCTGGCCAGAGTTAAATAACCAAGACCTACATCTACCAAAAATTTAACTCTGTAATTAATTTCTTTTAAAATAGTTGAGGCAATACTGTTCTCTCTGGAATTTAATTTTTCCGGTAATTTTTCAAACCACATTTGAACTTTATTTACAGGCATTTGAGTAACGTCATTTATATTTTTCCCATCAAGAGAAACGGAAAGAGATTCTTTTTTTAACCTAGCTCCATCACAAACGTGGCACTGCTCTTTTATCATGTATTTTTCTATTTCTCCTTTTATATAATCGGACTCGGTTTCCCTGTACCTTCTCATTAAATTAGGAATGATACCTTCAAAATTTGCGTCAAAAAATCTTTTTGAGCCTTCCTGACTTTTGTATGAAACTTTAAATTTTTTATCTACTCCATATAAAAGAATTTTTCTAGCTTCTTCACTTAACTCTCCAATAGGTTCATCCAGAGAAAATCCGTAGTGATCTGAAACTGATTTAACAACTCTTGATGTCCATGTAATGTGTTCAAATAACCTGGTCCAAGGTAATACTCCGCCTTCAGAAACCGAAAGCCGAGGATTTATGACCATATCTGCATCAACTCTTAATTGATTTCCAATACCGTCACAAGCGAGACATGCTCCATGAGGTGAGTTAAAAGAAAATGTTCTTGGCTCTATTTCGGGAAGTGATATGTTGCAAACAGGACATGCAAAATTTTCCGAAAAAAGATAATCTTCAAAGTCTTTTGGATTTTGGGAAAAATCAAATGTTTTATCTCTAACAATTGTTACGATTGCATTACCTACGCTCATCCTGAGAGCAGTTTCTACTGATTGATATATTTGGCTTTCTATTTCTTTTTTATCTATTTCTTTTTTTATTTTCTTTTGACTTACAGTGTGTCTTGAAATTAGAGCGTCTATAGTGTGTTTGTTCGTTTTTATTAAATTAAAATCTTCCGATAACTCACGGGTATCTCCATCTACTCTGGCTCTAACTATTCCTTGTTTTTTAAGATTTTCAAATAAAGATGAAAATTCTCCTTTTCTGTCTTTTATTACCGGAGAAAAAATTATGAACCTAACTCCTTTTTCACTTTTAAAGTCGGGGTCTTGGGAAATTATTTCGAATATATTTTCAACAATTTCCTGAGTCGATTGTCGCTCAATTTCTCTACCGCACTCCGGGCAATGGGGATGACCTATTCTCGCATATAATAGACGCAAGAAATCATACACTTCCGTGATTGTACCTACTGTAGATCGAGGATTTTTGCTTGTTGTTTTTTGGTCTATTGCAATTGCAGGAGATAACCCCTCTATTTTTTCAACATCAGGTTTGTCCATTACTCCTAAAAACTGTCGGGCATAAGCGGAAAGACTTTCTACATACCTTCTCTGACCTTCAGCATATATTGTATCCATTGCTAAAGAAGATTTTCCGGATCCCGATACTCCTGTAAAAATTACCATTTTGTTTTTTGGAATATCCAAGTCTATGTTTTTTAAATTGTGCTGTCTTGCACCTCTTATTAAAATGTGTGAAATTGAGTCTTTCATAACTTAAACATTGTACAAGATAAAGTGAGTTTGTGTCTACGGGTTTTATTTGGGTGTTTGATAGGCAAAAAAATAGCCAAGTTGTTTTTATAAAAAGCGACTTGGCTATTAATCTATTTTTTCCCTAGTTTAAAACTTACTTGGTAAATAATTGTGAAAAATACAACTATTATAGTTAATCCTATAATCAAAATCTCCTCTAATAATACGACAAAGAAACCAATACATATGGCTAGGGCGTAGAGTAGAAAACCAATTGGGCCTAGAAAACACATAGCATTGTATCCACAATCATTCTCAAATGGGTATTTGTACATGAGATGGTATCTCTCAACAAAAGTACGTGTTTTATATTCCTTTTTTCTAAGTTGCCAGAATCTTATGACCAAAGCCCAAAGAACAATATACAAAATAACTGCCGGCCAGAACCACGAACTCATTACAATTGTTGTAATCATTTTTCTCCTTATCTATTTTAGTTTTGAAATTTTAACGAATTATAACTTACCAAAAGGATTTTTTAAAATATCTAAATGCCAGTATTTAAAATCATTTTTCCTTGTCTTCCTTATCGCGACACAAAGACTTGGGAACATTAGAATCCTCAATAAAAACCTCCGAAAATCCACATTTTTCATCTTTTTTAACAAAAACATTCTCGGGCATAATAAAAACCTCATTCGGTTTATCCTGTAACATTTCCGACATTATCCTATTCCATATGGGCGCTGCTCCGGTCAAACCAGAAGCCAACCCCCTTCTCATTGGCTGCCCATCATTATTCCCAACCCAAACCCCGACCACATAAGACGGGGTGTATCCCATGGTCCAGTTATCTTTAATATTATCCGTAGTCCCGGTTTTTACCGCTACTTTGTGACCTGGTATAGAAAGAAAATTATTTACACCAAAAGCTGGAAGTCTTGCCCTATTGTCCGAAAGAATATCCCACAAAAGATAAGAAACTTCGTTGGAAATAACCTGATTTTCAATTCTATTATCGAAATAAACATCATGTCCCTTTGAATCTTTTATACTTAAATAAATTTTAGGTTCTTTGTAAACTCCGCCCCGTGCTAAAGTTGCATATAAATTTGTGTGATCCAAAAGCCTAACTTCCTTACCCCCGAGCGTTATAGAAAGTCCATAAGAACCACCTGCATCCCAATTTGTTAAACCCATCTCCTTACCTTTCAAAGCAATATTATCCACGCCAACCTCACGGGCAATCTTGACTGCTGGGATATTATAGGAATTTGCTAAAGCTTGTCTTAAAGTCACCTTACCGTGAAACCTACCATCGTAATTTACAGGAGTATAGTCAGGAGAGCCTTTGGTTCTATAAGTCACAGGAGAGTCATTGATAATAGAAGCCGGAGTAAATTTTCCAGACAAAGCTAAGCCATAAGTAACAGGCTTTATGGAAGAACCCGGCTGTCTAAGGGCCGTAACAACATCATATGCCCCCCAAACCTCTTTGAAATAATCTATCGAACCGACATAAGCTAAAATTTCACCACTTTTTACATCCATTACCACAGAAGCCCCGTTACTAAAACCAAGATAAGAATTCTTTTCAACTTCCTCTGCAACTATTTTTTGAACCTTGTCATAAAGTCCAATATCAAGCGTTGTTGTAACAGTTAAACCCCCCAGTTCCACAAATCTTTTACCATATCTTTCTTCCAAATCTTTTCTTATAAAATTTACAAAATGAGGAGCCCGAATATAACCCTTTTGTTCAATAAAGTTCAGTTCCTCGGAATAAGCAACTTCTAACTCTTCCTTGCTAATAAAACCTAGAAAAACCATTCTATCCAAAACATATTTCTGTCTATTTTTTGCATAATTAATATCAGTCAAAGGAGAGTAAAGAGTAGGAGCTGTCGGTAATCCTGCCAATAAAGAAGCCTCTGCAAGTGAGAGATCCCAAACGTTTTTTCCGAAATATTTTTCTGAAGCAGATTGAATTCCCCAGGAAGTCCCTCCGTAGGGAATGTTATTAAGGTACATTTCCAAAATTTCTTCTTTTGAATACTTTGCCTCAACCATCAGAGCCAAAACGCCTTCCTTTAGTTTTCTGGAAAAAGTTCTTTCAGGAGTTAGAAGAACGTTTTTTACTAATTGCTGTGTAACCGTAGATCCTCCCTGTAAAGTATCCTCAAAGATTATCTTTTTAGTAGCCCTAATTATGCTATCCAACCTCACACCGTTGTGTTCATAAAACTTATCATCCTCAACTGCCAACGTCGCCTGAATAACAAAATTTGGAATTTGTTCAATTTCTACCGGATTATAATTCCTATCTACGTATATCTCATATAATAATTCACCGTTTCTATCTAAAATTCGAGTGGACTTTCTGTTTGCTTCAACAATCAAAAGATCGGGTGATGGTAATTCCCTAAACCATGTAAAAACCACAAAGGGTACGAAAATGAAGATGATTGAAAAAATAGCTCCGAAAACAAATGCTGTAGTCTTGGGTGCTATTGTAAAAATTTTGAATATACTGAAAAGCTTTTTTATTATAAATACAACGAATTTAACTAAAAATTTTCCGATATTTAATAATAAATGAAATAGTTTTTCTGTGATATTTATTCTTTTCTTCTTGGATAACTCAGATTTCTTCGGCCTCGAAAATAGAACTGATATTAATAGTTGAAAGAAGCCTTTACAAAGGGATATTATTACAAAACCTATAAGACTGATAAATTCTAGTGTTTTGTTTATTAAAAACATAAGGGAAAAACGATTATCCTATATACAATATATATTAAAATTTTCGAGAGTCAATTTTAATATTAATCAGGAAACAAAAAAGAGCCTTTTTGATATTTAGTCAAATTGGCTCTTAATACGCACGCTCTCAAATGAAGGTGGGTCTCATTGAGAAATGTTTACTAGCTCAGGTCAAAATGCTCAAGGATTTCGTCTGCTGAAGTTCTAAAGAGCAACTCTGCTTCTACATAATCACTATCACCAGACCATTGGTTTCCATTGCTGAACGGAACCCAAATATTTCCCAGCTCAGTCTTAGCATCCCCTAATAACAGGCGCATTGCTTTTTTTGATCCAGTGACAAAACCCTTAAGAGCTGGGTGGTCACTAAACGTAAAAACTGGCCTCGCAGGAGGTAAGTTAATAACTTCTCTCCCAATGTCACGTGCTTCTTGAGCAATGTTTCGCCTATTTTGAATTTCTTGATAAACAGACTCCGGAACGACAGCTGTCACCCCGTTATTACTATTAACATAAAATACTTTGCGGTCCATTTTGGTCCCTTTCCTTTACTATTGTATTATTTTTTGGATTATAGAGATTGAAGGTCATTTGTCCCTCTTTCTCCTTTGATTATTTGTCCTTTTGTGCCCACCACACTAGAACTAAGGAATTATATATTTAAATAATAATTTTGTCAAATACTACAGGATATATTACTACCCAGCAAGACTTATAAACCCTTTTTAATCTCCCTAATCCTATCTCTCAAAACCGCAGCTTTTTCAAAATTCAAAACTTCAGCCTCATACTTCATCAACTCTTCCAGTTTTTTAATTTCCTTCTTTAACTCCGCCGGTGGAAGTTGTCTATAATCAATATCCTGCCACGTTTCTTTTTTACCGCTTATCTGCTCCTCAATTTCCTGGTCAATAAGCTTTTCCCTAATGGGTTTAACTATCTGCTGGGGTGAAATCCCATGTTTTTCATTGTATTCAATCTGAATATTCCTTCTTCGCTCAACTTCCAAAATTGCACGCTTCATACTCCCGGTCACATTATCGGCATACATAACCACTTCTCCCTGAATATGCCTCGCAGCTCTCCCCATGGTTTGTATCAAAGAAGTCTCTGATCTTAAAAACCCTTCTTTATCAGCGTCCAAAATTGCAACCAAACTAACCTCCGGTAGATCCAATCCCTCTCTAAGTAAATTAATTCCAACCAAAACATCATATTCACCTTTTCTAAGATCATCTAAAATATCAGTTCTCTCTAAAGTATCCACATCTGAATGTAAATAAGTTACCTTCACATTCTTTTCAGCTAAATAAGAAGATAACTCTTCTGCCATTCTTTTTGTCAAAGTTGTAACTAAAACTCTTTGACCCTCCGAAACTTTTTTCTGAATTCTTGAAAGTAAATCCTCAACCTGTCCTTTTGTAGGCAAGATAGTAATTTCGGGATCGGTTATTCCCGTAGGTCTTAAAAGAAGCTCGACTATTTTTTTATCCGATTGTTCTAGCTCCCACTCATTGGGTGTCGCACTAACATAAACAGTGTTGCCTCTTCTCTTCATAAACTCTTCAAAATTTAGGGGTCTGTTATCCAAAGCAGAGGGTAATCTAAAACCATAGTCTATTAATGTTTGTTTTCTTGACCTATCACCGTTGTACATACCCCTAATCTGAGGAACGGTCATGTGAGACTCATCAATTATTGTTATATAATCTTTCGGGAAATATTCCATTAGAGAGTAGGGTGCATCCCCGGGATTTCTACCGTCAAAATATCTCGAATAATTTTCAATTCCTTTGCAGTAACCAATTTCCCTAATCATTTCTAAGTCGTATCTTGTTCGTTGTTCTAATCTATAAGCAGCCACAGGTTTATTCTCTTTTTTTAACTCGTGTAAACGTATCTCAAAGTCATGCTCAATCTGCTTAAAAGCATCTTCCCTAGTCTCCTCAGCTGTAACATAGTGTTTTGCGGGATAAATAATTGCAAAATCTTCGCGAAGGTCTCGCTCTTTTATATACTCTTCAACATCTTCCTTTATAGTTTCGGAAGTTTCGTCTAGCTTCTCACGGGGTAAATCCTTTAAAATTTCATTTCCTGTGAGAGGATCGAAATGAGAAATATTCATTAAAACATCATCGAAAATTTCCAACCGAAGACCGTTGTCCTGATAAGCAGGATAAACATCTATCACGTCTCCGACGACTCTATAAGTGCCTCTCTTAAAATCATAATCAGATCTTTCGTAATAAGTCTGACCTAATCTTTTTAAAAGGTCGGTTTTTCTTAACTTCATTCCGGTCCTAAGTTCTATTGCAACTTTGCTGTACTCAACAGGGGAACCTAAGTTGTAAATACAAGAAACCGAAGCCACAACTATTACATCTTTTCTTGTCATCAATGACGTAGTTGCAGAAAGTCTGAGCTTATCTATTTTTTCATTTATAGCTGAGTCTTTTTCTATGTAAGTGTCAGTGGAGGGAATATAACTTTCCGGTTGATAGTAATCGTAGTAACTTACAAAATACTCAACTGCATTTTCAGGAAAAAAGTCTCGAAGCTCTTGATAAAGCTGGGCTGCTAATGTTTTATTGTGAGAGATAACCAAAGCAGGCTTTTTCAATTCTTCTATTACATTTGCCATTACAAATGTTTTACCGGAACCGGTTACACCTAAAAGAACCTGATCCTTCAGCCCGGATTTAATATTCTTAGTTAATTTTTTTATTGCCTGAGGCTGGTCACCTGTAGGTTTAAAAGATGATTTTAGTTTGAACACGTAAAAATAATATCATAAAAACCTCTTGACATCTTCGGTTAATTTTCGGTAGTATAAAAATACGAAGAAAATACGTAAGTAAATTCTTTACTATTTATTTTTAAGGAGAAAAAATGAGCCCCGTAACGCTTTATAAAAAACAAAAACAAATTTTAGATTATATCTCTCAGTATATACAAACTAATGGTTACTCCCCTACTCTTCAGGAAATTGCTGACGCCATGGGACTTTCCTCACTTTCTACGGTGCATGAGCATCTACAAGCTTTAGAAAGAAAAGATATTATAAAAAGATACGAAGGTGCTGTCAGAGGAATAGAGATAGTTGATAACACAGTAAATGCAAATATTAGCGCTATAGAGTTACCACTTATCGGATACATTGCAGCCGGAGAACCTATAGAAGCAATTGAAAATGATCTTGAAACCGTACTTGTTTCTTCTGACATGGTATCAAAATCAAAAAGATGTTTTGTTCTCCAAGTAAAAGGTTCCTCGATGATAAACGAAGGGATTGTAGACGGGGATTATGTGGTTTTAAAACAACAGGAAACTGCCAACAACGGGGATATTGTAGTTGCATTAATTGATGAGGGTTTTGCTACACTTAAAAAATTCTTTAGAGAAAAAGACGGGATGATAAGACTTCAACCGGCAAACGACGAGATGGATCCAATATTCGTGAAATCAACTCAAATTAAAATTCAGGGTGTAGTAACGGGTATTGTAAGAAGGTACCAAAACTAAACCCTGGCCGTAACTTATTGTCATTTAAAATCCCCTAATGTAAACTAAATAAGTTATTATGACAAACTTAGTTCAACCGATAATTTCATATTTAGAAGGTTTGGCTCAACATGTTCCACTGGAATTGTTTACGCTCATAGGGACCTTTATTGAAGAATTTATAGCACCAATACCTTCTCCTTTTGTTTTAGCAACCGCAGGTTCTATAACAAAAGCTCAGAATAACCCACTTATTTACTTAGTTTTTATTGCATTCATAGGCTCAATAGGAAAAACCTTTGGCGGATGGCTTTTATATCTCATTACAGATAAGATGGAGGATATTTTTACTTCAAAATTTGGTAAATTTATCGGAATAACAAGCGGAGATATTGAAAAAATTGGCTCATATTTCAACGGAACAAAAAGAGATTGGTTAATTTTATTTTTAATAAGATCCTTTCCCCCTGCTCCGAGCTCTCCTGTATCAATTACCTGCGGTTTAATAAAAATAAAGATGAGAACATTCTTAACTGCTTCATTTTTGGGAAATATAATCAGAAACTTAGCTTACTTATATATAGGGTATGCAGGCCTAGCTGCGTCAGAAGAGTTTATGAGAGGTATGGAAAAAACTGAATCTGTAACACAAATTATTGTAGTGGGGTTACTATTGGCAGTACTGATTTGGGGGTATAAACAAAGAAAGAAGTTTTTTTCAAATGGAAATGGGAAAACAACTGAAAAAGAAGATTTATTATTCAAATATAAACACGCCATTCCCGGTGATTTTATTGAAAAGCATGGAAAGGAAAAAATCATCGAGGGACTAAAGGTTCTAACCTACAAAAACATAGACCCACTCCCTAAAACTAAAGAACAAGGTCACTCTACTCTCTATATATTTAGACATGGGGAGTCGGAAGACAACCTCAACTTAATTTTCAGCGGTTGGAGAGATGTGGGAATAACTGAAAATGGAAAGGCACAAGCTAAAATACTGGCTCCAAAGTTAAAGGATATAAAATTTGAAAAACTGTACGCTTCCACTCAAATCCGAGCTATTGATACAATGAAAATTGCTATCTCTCAAAACAAGAGTGTAAAAAATCTCGAAATAATCAAAGATGAAAGAATAAGAGAAAGATCCTACGGAGACTTGGAGGGAACAAGCAAACTGGAATATTATCTAAAAGACTCCGAAGGTTTAGAAACACTAAGAAGGGATTTCTATAATATCCCACCCAATGGAGAAAGTTTGGAAATTGTGTGCAAAAGAGTTGCTGAATTTTGTGATGAACTAGTTGAGGAAATTAAGGAAAAAAACATAAATGTTGCAATCTCCTGCCATGGAAACTCTATTAGGGGTTTTAGGAAATATTTTGAAAACCTTGATAATGAAACTGTAGCAAAAGTAGAGACACCTTTAGCTCAGGACTACGCCTCGTACACTATAAAAGATTAAAATCCGTAAAAAATCTCAAGCAATCGATTATATTTAGCCACCCTCTCACCTCTTGCAGGTGCGCCTGACTTCATAAAATCAGCATCAACTGCAATTGCAAGGTCTGAGATGAAAGAATCGGGGTTGTCCCCGCTCCTGTGAGATATAACAATATTCATTTTTGATTTTTTAGCCAATTTAACAAAATCAAAAGTCTCAGTTAACGTTCCTATTTGATTTGGTTTAACAATAACGGCGTTAGCCATTTTCTCTTTTGACACTCTTTCTAATATTTTTGCGTTTGTAACAACAAGGTCATCAGCAACTATCATGTATTTATCTTTATTTAATTTGTAGAACTTTGACCAACCAAACTCATCTCTCTCAAACAAAGGGTCTTCTAGATAAATTATTTTGTAACCGGAGAAAAGGTCTATGTAATAATCGATGACTTCATCCGAGCTCATATTTAAGTTCTCTTCATTTATGCAGTACTGACCATTTTCATAAAAAGACCCGGCCGCTATATCAAGCCCAAAGAAAACATCATTTCCGGGCTCATATTTAACTGCCGCCGCTTCTTCCAAAAAATCCAAAGCCGTTCTACTCGATAAACCTTGAGGTTCAAAACCACCCTCATCTCCTACCCCTGTCTCAAAACCTTCTTGAATAAGAATGTTTTTTAAATCTTTATAAATATTTACACCCATCTCAAGAGCTTTATTAAATGGAGTATTTAGAGCAGGAATAACCATAAACTCCTGAAAGGATAGTTTGTTTTTTGCGTGCGCTCCTCCATTTATAACATTGAAAATTGGTGTGGGGAATTTCAAATCACCATTCATTTTTTCCTTTCCTGAGTATAAAACACTTAAATGCTGATAAAGTTCTAAACCTAATGAATTAGCCGCCGCTCGGGAGCATGCTAAAGACACCGAAAGGATACTGTTAGCTCCTATCCTTCCCTTATTGTCAGTTCCGTCCATTTCTATTAATGTTTTATCTATCATTGCCTGATCACTTGGATCTTTTCCAATAAGAACATCATTTATGGATGTGGAAACAAAATCAGAAGCCTTATCAACGTCAATGTATACAGCCTCATTTTCCCCCACCGAAGCCCCGGAAGGTACCGCCTGAACTCCAACTGAGCCATCGTCCAAAGTCACCTTTGTTTCAATAGTCCAGTTACCTCTGGAATCAATAATTTTTTGACTTCTAATGTTTTCTATTTTACCCATACCTTATTTTTTCTTTTTTGACTTAGAACTTGAGGTCTTTTTGATAGCTTTCTTTTTAACTGCAGACGTCTTTTTACTTGAACTGCTTTTTTTACCTGAACCCTCTTTTTTCCTATTCAAGACCTTTTTCTCAGCTTCGTAAACTATCTCTCTTGTTTTTTCTATAACATCAGGGCTGATAGAAACGGATGTCATACCCCAGTCAACCATCATTTCCACAAGTTCGGGAAAGACGGACGGTGCCTGACCGCAAACCGAACAAGTAACATCTCTTTTTTTACAAGTTGTAACAATTTTTTCTAGAGAAGCTAATACTGCGGGATTCATCTCGCTATAAATATCTGCAACTTTTTCGTTGTCTCTGTCAACACCCAGCGTAAGCATTGTTAAATCATTAGTACCTATTGAAACCCCATCTATACCCACATCTATAAAGTCGTCCAGTAAAATTACGTTTGAAGGAATTTCTACCATCATCCAAAACTTAAATGTCCCGCTTCTTCTTAAACCTGAAGCAGAAACTATTTTTTTGACTTCTTCCAGCTCTTTTACGGTTCTCACAAAAGGCATCATAACCCAAAGGTTTTTTAATCCTTTTTTATTTCTAACAATTTTTATAGCCTCAAGCTCCATTTCAAAGACATCAATATCTTTTATGTATCTTGAAACACCTCTATAACCAATCATTGGGTTTGGTTCATCGCTCTCAAACTCTGCCCCACCTTTCAAATTAGCGTATTCGTTACTCTTAAAATCTGTAAATCTGTAAACAACAGGTCTTGGATTAAAAGCATCGGCGAATTTCTCTAAACCTTCGGCTAATTTATTGATAAATTCTTTCTTTTTACCGTCCTTGATAAACTTCTTGGGGTGAGTTCCGATGTTTGCAATTATAAACTCCGCCCTCAAAAGGCCTATACCATCAGTATTTCTGGCAGCCATTTCAGAAGCAAGTTCCGGTTCAGCTAAATTCACATATATTTTTGTTGCTGTTTTGATTTTACTCAAATCAATCTTTGATCTTTTTGTTTCCTCAACTACAACAGTAATATCACCTTCATAAACCTTACCGGAAGCTCCGTCTACAGTTATTATTTCTCCGCTTGAAAGCATTTTTGTAGCATTTAGAGTTCCGACAATAGCGGGAACTCCCAACTCCCTACTTACAATTGCCGCATGGCTAGTTCTTCCTCCAAGGTCAGTAACTATGGCTCCGGCTCTTTTCATTGCGGGAACATAATCAGGATTGGTCATTTCCGCAACTAAAATATCATCTTCTTTTACTTTTGATATCTCTTTAGGACTCTTAACTATTTGAACTTTACCTGAAAAAACTCCAGGTGAAGCAGCCAGACCCTCAAAAAGAACTTTGGAACCCTTTCCCTCTTCTACAGCTAAGTTTTTTGTTTTTTGAATCAATGTAGTGACAGGTCGGGATTGAACAATCTTAATCTTACCTTTCTCTACACCATATTCTATGTCCTGAGGACGTCCGTAGTGTTTTTCTATCTGCATACCAATTTTAGCCAGCTCGACGATCTGTTTGTTAGTCATTTTTTGAGCTTTTTTATATTTCTTGGAAATCGGAGTTTTTCCTTCCATGGTAAGTTGCCAATCTTGAGGAACAATCGTTCTTGATGTAATTTTCCCCGTTTTTTTACTCACAACATACTGGTCAGGTGTTATTTCACCTGAAACAACCGGTTGACCTAAACCAAAAGCAGCTTCAATTGAAATCTCCTCATCATTATTTGTAACCGGATTAACAGTAAACATAATTCCTGAGGCATCAGATTGACACATGAGTTGTACAGGAACGGCTATACCAACTTTTAAATGTGAGAATTTATTTTCATTTCTATAAAATATGGCACGGGCAGTAAAAAGAGATGCCCAACATTTTTGTACGTGGGTTGCTACGCTTTTCCAACCCTTTATTTCCAAATAGGACTCTTGTTGACCTGCAAAAGAAGCCTCGGGTAAATCCTCAGCCGTAGCTGACGATCTAACAGCGACATATTTATCGCTCTCACCGCTTAATTCATTGTAGTAAGTTTTTATCTCCTCTATAAGCTCCTTAGGCATTTCTGCTTGGAGAATTGCGAGTCTTACCCTCTCAGCGGCTTTAACTAGCTTATCAGAATCCTCAACATCCAAACCGGACATTTCAGTCATTATTTTCTTCTTGATAGATGTTGAATTTATGAAATCGTAATAGGCTTTGGCGGTTACGACAAAACCATCGGGGACGGGTATTCCGGCTTTTACCATCTCACCTAAATTTGCACCCTTCCCTCCAACTAACGGAATATCATTTTTATTAATTTCTTTGAACCAAAGAATGTGGGCAGTTTTTTTATTCATATGAAAATACTAGCATTGAAAATGGAACGGAACAATATTTTTAAATTAAAAAAAATAATATTCTACTTCGTAGGAATCACAAAAATGAATTTGGTCCCTTTTGGCTTATTATCTTCTACCCATATCTTACCGCCGTGTGCTTCGACAATTCCCTTTGATATAACCAAACCGAGACCGGTGCCTTTTTGCACACCATCCTGGTTTGAGGCCTGGAAAAATTTCTGAAATAAAAAGGGTTTTTCTTTATCGGAAATACCTACACCTGTATCACAAATCTCAACTCTGCATGCACCATCAACTTTTTTTGAAATAATTGATATAGAACCACCCGAAGTATTGAACTTGATAGCATTGGAAATAAGATTATTTAAAACCTGTTTAATTCTTTCGGGGTCGAAATTGAAGCTTGGGAGATGCTCATCAGTCTGACAATCTAGTGCAATTTCCTTAATCTTAGCTAGTGAATCAAAATATGAACACTCATCTCTAAGAACAGGGTTTATATCAGAAAAAGTCTTATTTATTTCAAATCTACCGCTTTCCATTTTTGATACATCTAAAATACTTCCGACCATCCCGAGAAGTGTTGAGGAAGATGTCTTAATTTGATTCAAAAGTGTGTGTATCTGCTCAGAAGAAAGGTCATCAGTACTTTTTATCAAAAGGTCAGCTGCCCCCTGAATAACAGAAAGTGGGGACCTTAGTTCATGTACAAGCATCGGCAAAAAATCATCCTGAGTAGCTTGTTTTTTTGCTTGGGATTTAATAAATTCCTCTTCGTATTGTTTTAATTTAGTTAAATTCTTTGTTTTAGAAAAAAGTAGAATCGAAATAACCAGAAGGACGATTGATTCTAGTATTACTAGAATATTTAATAAATATATTTGATTCATATAGGCAGTTTCTAAGACTCCATCATCTTAACACCAAATTCTGCGTCTTCTCCAAGTAAGGAAGCAATTTTATCGGGAAGCTCGGAGGGTACTATATTGTATTTCATTAGATAATCATCAGAACCGTAGTCCATAGCTTTGGCAACATTATCGTCGTTTCCAAAATTGGTTAACATAATTATTTTAACAACGCTTGTTTCTTCTCTTTCTCGAAGTTCCTTTAGTATATCTAAACCACTCATGCCGGGAAGGACAATGTCCAGTAAAACCAAGTCCGGTTTTTCAGTTATAACCTTTTCAACCGCGGCAGAACCATCAGGAACGTGGACAACGTCGTATCCTTTCATCTTCAAAGGAACTGAAAAGATATTAAAAAAACCTTCGTCATCTTCGACAAACAATATTTTCTTGGGCATAAAATAATATTACATAATGATTTATAACAAGTAAACAGTGTAAGTTTTTTTTGAGTAAAACTGTGTTTACTATATGGTATTAGGATAATGCTCAAATCTAATGCGGCTCCCATATTTAGAAACGCAAATAAGATCTAATTGCCATTCGGGAAAATATTCAAGGTTGGAGTAGGTATCAGATAAAAATTTTTGAATGGTTCTAAGAAGATTTTTCTTTTTACGATAATTAAACATTTCGCAGGGGCTACAAAATCCGCTAAAAGCGGATTTGACCTCAACAAAGATCAATCTTTCTTTGTAAGCTACAATGTCTATCTCACCTGCGTAGCACGTCCAATTGGTGTGTAATATTTTGTAGCCCCTGCTTTTGAGATATATAACGGCGCTTCGTTCCGCTAACCTGCCCACATCCCTCTTGTTCACCTCTATACTTTACCTCTCACCGAGATAATTTCAATAACTCAAACTCTATTAAAAATAGATAATGCTAATAGAACGGGTTTAATAGGCACGTAGGAGGGGAAGGGGAACTTGGTGTCAAAAATTTTTTAGTTTTCAATTTCCGAAACTTCTTTTTCTACAGTATTATCCGGTGCTATTCCATAGAATTTTACTAACTCTGATGCAATTTCCATCCATATGGGTGCAGATGTTTCAGCTGCATATGGCGATTCCTTTGGTTCCACCAGTCTAACAATTAAAGAAAATTCTCTTGAACCGGTTAAAAAACCAACGAAAGTTGCATTAGTTCTGTTTGAAGAATATTTTCCCTCCTCGGGTATTTCTGCTGTTCCCGTTTTACCTGATATTCTATAATCTTTTAAAACAAAAAACTTAGCCTCCCCACCCTCAGCGGCCTTCTCCAAAACATCGATCATTACATCCGATGTTTCTTGAGAAAGTACTCTTCTAATAGTTTTCGAGGGTATTTCTGTCTCACCCCTATCATCTACAATTTTTGAAATTATTTTGGGCTGCATTAAATAACCGCCGTTTGCAATGGTATTAAAAGCGTTCAAAACTTGTAGGGACGTTGCAGAAACCCCTTGACCGAAGGATATATTGGCCAACCCAATGTCAGTCCACTGGTCTTTGTTTGTTAGAATACCTGCCTCCTCGCCTTCCAGATCCACTCCGGATTTAGAACCTAGACCGAAATTTGAAAAATATTCATGAATCTTGTTTCCACCTACCTGATGACCTACCCACGCCGCCCCAATATTGTTTGATTTTTGAAGTAACTCAACAATTGTCTGAACACCATGATGATTGCGATCCCAGTTATCAATGATGTAGTCAGAGTACTTAACGGGTCCGCTATCCACGAAAGTTGTATTGGGACTAACAATTTTCAGGTCTATAGCTGAAGATATTGTAAGAGGCTTCATAACAGAACCGGGCTCATAAATATCTGAGATAGCTAGGTTTCTTCTTTCAATATTTTTTCTTCCGGATTTTTCACTGATTTTTTCAAGTTCATTAAAATTAGCCGGGCTATAATCAGGATAATTGGCCAAAGCAATTATTTCCCCGGTAAAAGGATCCATAACTATAACTGTACCCGAATAAGCATTATACTTTTCAACTCCCTCTTTCAATTTATTTTCAACCATATACTGAATAGCTCTATTTATTGTTAAAACAACATCTCTACCTTGAACAGGAGATATTTTCTTGTAGCTCCCCATGAGTATAGGACTACCCAAAGCATCTCTCTCTTCGAATATTTTGCCGGGCTTACCTTTTAAATCCTCATTTAAACCACCCTCGATTCCAAAATAACCAATTTTCTCGCCTTTTTCATCACTACCGACAAAACCAAGTACGTGGCTGGCAAGATTACCTTCCGGATAATATCTAACAGGATAGTCTTCAAAACCAAATCCCACTAAACCACTTTCCTCAATAATATCCTTCTCCTCTTGAGTTATATTTTTTAAAACAGGAACCCACATTAAATTTTGACTTATGGCGTTGTGAATTTCCTTAAAATATCTATCGAATAATTCCTTTTTTGTAGAAAATTCAATTGAATCTTCTAACTCCCCTACAACATCTTGATCAACACTGCCCCCGTCATCACTATGCTCATATCTTTGAGAAACAATTATCTCTGCAAGTTCCTCGGCTGTTTGATTAGGATCCTCAATTTTTTGAGGTTCTGCGAATAAAAGGTAGTTATTTATTGCTCCGGCTAAAAGATAGCCATCGGAAGTTAAAATATCACCTCTCTTGGCGGGAATTTCTATTTGATTAGAATACTGCTCTTCCGCAAGAGCTCTGTAGCTATCGTGTTTTAAAACCTGTACCTGGAAGAGTCTTAATATTACAAAAACAAACGCTCCGATAAAAGCTATGAAAACAGCATCGGTACGCCACTCTTGTAATAATTTTCGTCTTTTTCTATTAGGACTCATGATTCAAATATTCTACATGTGCAAATCGACTATTTGCAAACAAATAAACATCATATTTAATTTTTTAAAATTTTATCTGGAATTTATTAAAGCAACCTGAACAGGCGCGTCTAAATCTATCGACATTAATCTATCACTCATTGGTGTAAAACCCAATTCCTTTGATCTTTCTTCCAAAGAGGTAATAGATGAAATGTCTGAATTTTGAACTTTTAGTCTTTCTAAATCTTCTTCAACCTCAGCCTTTCTAACAAAAGCCTCTTCCAACTCAGAGTTTTTAATAGTCATACTGTTACAGAGATAGAATTTCATACCTACGCTGGAGACAAAAAATATGACTGAGAGTGTAAAAATTATTTTAAATATTTTTTCAGATCTTGTTTTTCTCATCTTTTTTCAAAAATCCTTAACTTCGCACTCCTACTACGAGGGTTGTGCTGTACCTCTTCTTCAGAAGGTACAATCGGTTTTTTATAGACCTCTTCTACACTAGGCCGCGCGCGGTGGCCAAATTCCTTAGCCACCTTATCTTCCAATGAATGGAAGGTGATCAGAGCGATCACACTACCAGGCAGCAATAGGCGCGCGGCCTGAGGCAGTGACTTTTTCAGGTTCTCTATCTCATCATTTACGATGATTCTCAGAGCCTGAAAGGTTCTTGTGGCAGGATTAATCCTACCTCGTTCATAACCTGGAGAAGATACAGAGTTTATTATTTCCACGAGATCTCCCGTAGTCTGTATTTTCTTCAAGTCACGAGCTTTTACGATAGCTTTTGCAATTTTTCTGGCTAACCTCTCATCTGAGTAGTTAAATATTAAATTTGCAATGTCCTTCTCATTAAGAGAATTTACCAAGTCGCCCGCTGTCACCCCAAGTGATTTATCTAATCTCATATCCAATGGTTCATCTAGCTGAAAACTTAACCCGAGCCCACCCTCCTCTAACTGGTAAGAGCTGTAACCGAGGTCAAAATTGATTCCATTAACTTTTTTAAAACCATTTTCCTCAGCTATTTTCTCTATATTTTTAAAGTTCCCTAAAAATCCTTTAAAACCTTTACTCAAACCTTCTTTCTCGATCCTTTCTTCAGCTCTTTTTAGAGCATTCTCGTCTATTTCAATCCCTAAAACTTCCCCGCCTTTTTTTAATATCTCTAAAGTGTGTCCCGCATCACCTAATGTCGCATCGATATACTTGTTACCTTGTTCAACTTTTAGGTTTTCTATTGTTTCTTTTAAAAGTACCGGCTTATGGTATTCCATTTGTCTTTTCTAGGCAGACAAATTAAATGAAATTTTTTCCGAATGTTCCGACCAATTATCTAAATCCCAAATTTCAACATGATCTCCTGCTCCTATGACTATTGTTTTCTTATTTATCTGTGCGTATTCTTTTAAATTATTGGGTATTACCACTCTCCCTTGTGAATCTATTGTGGTTTCTGAAGCTCCGGAGTACATATATCTCTTTAGGTCCCTTGTTCTTGAATCAGTTATAGGGTTTTCAATCTGCTTTTGGGCCTCCGTGACCCAGTCTTCCTTATCATATACAAATATGCATTTTTCAAAGCCTTTCGAGAGAATTATTTCATCTCCCGAGATTTGTTCCCGAAGTTTCTTGGGCAGAGCTATTCTTGATCCTTCGGTGATATTTGGTTGGTATTCCCCAAGAAACATTTTCATATTTTTTACCTGAGAACTAAAACTTACTTTTTACTTTCACCATTTGTCACCAGGTTATATCCAATATCCACCATTTGATATCCGTTGTCAATACAAAGAAAACCCGAAGTCTTGAAAAAATGTGAAAATAAGGTATATTGGTTCAGCCAAAAACAGAGAAAGGATAGAATTGTGAGTAAAATAAAAAAAGGAAGTGATGAGATATTAGAAATGGGGAAATTTTTTTATTTCATAGAATTAACATGTGAAAACGATGTTACAGCGGCTTTTGATTTGCAATCAATTAATCGCGTCTTAGATTATGAAATCATCAATAACACATCCGATAAGGATATTTGGTATATAGGTCCTTTTGGCACTAAAAAGGAAGCGTGCCAAACTCAAAAAATTTTGAATGCTAGGTCCAATCAAATTAAGAGTTACAGAGAGAGAAATGAGCTCCCACCTAGATTGTGGAAATTTCTTTCGGAAAGGAGAGACTAAAAAAATTTATCTAAAGTGAGGGTTGTAACGAAAATCACCAACCCTCACTTTTTTATATTCTTGAGTAAATATCTTCTATCCTTACTCTCTCTTGCTCCATGGTATCTCTATCTCTAATAGTTACAGTACCATCCTCTAATGTTTGGTAATCAACTGTCACACAGTAAGGGGTTCCAATCTCATCCTGTGCAAAATACCTTTTACCTATATTTCCCCTGTCATCCCAATTAGCAGAGAATCCTTGGATTAATAAATTCTCATAAATCTCTTTTGCTTTTTTAACAAGTTCTTCCTTATTTTTCACTAAAGGGAAAACAGCCACACGATAAGGTGCAACTTTTTTATCTAATTTTAAAACTACCCTACCCTCTTCTTCCACATAACCGTTTGTCAGAAGGGCTAAAAATATTCTTGATGAACCAAACGTAGGTTCTACAACATGAGGAATGTATTTTTCATTAGTTTCAGGTTCAATATATCTAAGATCAACCCCGGACTTTTCGGTGTGATTTCTAAGATCAAAATCAGTTCTATAGGCCAAACCGAACATTTCCTTGAATCCAACTGCAAATTCAAAATCCAAATCCTCAGTCCTACTGGAATAATGTGACCTCTCCTCGTCAGAATGGGTTCTCCATCTCAATTTACTTTCAGATATTCCCAAAGACACTATCCAATCCTTCATTTCTTTTTTCCAATATTCAAATAGTTCTTCCCAGCTTTGTTGATTTGGGTTGAAAAAATATTCGAATTCCATGAGTGTGAACTCCAAAGTTCTGAATATAAAATTCCCTTTAGTAATTTCGTTTCTAAAAACTTTTCCTATCTGGGCTAATCCAAAAGGTATTTTTAATCTTTGAGAGTCCACAACATTTTTAAAGTTTACAAACATTCCCTGCGCTAACTCCCCTCGAAGATAATTTAGAGACCTATTCTCAGGGACAATTCCGATATGGGTTTCAAAAAGATTATTGAACTTTCGTGGTTTGGTCCAATTAAATTTTCCACACTCAGGACAGGGTATTTTATTCTCACTCATAATTTTCTCAAGGTCTTCCTCACTTCTACCTTCAACCATTTCAGCTTTCCCAATACTTTCAAAATAGGCCTCTATTAACTTCTCGGCTCCTGTTCTTTGTTTACAATCCTTACAATCAACTAATACCTCATTGAAATTCGCTGTGTGCCCGGATGCAATCCAAACCTCAGGTGACATAAATACTGCTGTGTCAAGACCAAAAATATCAGGTCTTTTAGTAACAAAATTCTCCCACCATAAATTTTGGATATTTCTCATCATCAAAGCACCTAAAGGTCCATAATCATACGTGTTAGCTAAACCCCCGTATATTTCGGATCCCGGGAAAACAAATCCCCTTCTTTTGCATAAAGATACAATCTTTTGTTGTAAGTTATCGGTTTCTTTCATAGATGAAGTATATCAAATCATTTAGTATCTATCTCTAAGCTTTTAAATTTACTTTCAATTTTTCTTCCGATGTACATTTTCATTATTTTATCTATTTCAGAAACATGTTTGTGAAAATCTTTATTAAATTTTCCATTAGAAATAGGGTCAAGTGCTAAAGCCATATTCTTGGGAATTTCTATACCTAAATTGGAGCATTTCTCACATTCAATACTTCCATTTTCAATATTAAACCTATACTCTTTCCAATTATCATCTAAATTTATTCCACATTTACCGCATTTATCTAAAGTTAGTTGATAACCTAAGATTTTCATTAACCTAATTTCAAAATACGTTACGAAAAGATCTCCTGAGTAACCATTTTTATCCAGTGCCTTTAAACACTTAACCAGAAGTTCAAAAATACCTGAAAATTGATTATCTTCCTCTGTAGCTCTGTAAACTAGTTCGGATATATAGTAGGCCTTTAATGACTTATCGAGATTTTTTTTAATACTTTTAAAAGATTCTATTGTCCTAACCTCCTCGATATTTTTAAACCCTGAGCTGTCTTCGTGTATTTTTACTAAAACTAAATTTAAAGTATCTAAGTTACCGCTTCTTCTGGAACTAATTTTTCTCACACCCCGGGCAATGGCGGAAATTTTTCCTTGTTCTTTGGTCAAAAGGGTAAAAATTTTATCAGAGTCCTTGTATTTTACACTTTTCAATACTACAGCTCTGATGTTATATTTTTTCATTACTCAACTCACTTTTTTATCTTAACGATAGTATCTTTGAAAAGGTCTATCTCTTTGGTATCACCCTCAAATATAACAGTGTGTTTTTCTCTTTCTATTCCTGATTGCTTTTGAATGTTCAAAATGTAATTTGACGGGTCAACAAACTCATCCGGCAAATAGTACTTAAAAGTAATCTCCTTAGACTCACCGGGACCGAGTTCCAGATAACCGCTATACCAAACCTTATTTCTTTCCTCATCGGTAAGATTCAACGAATCATTCTCAGAACCTTCTACTGAAATAAGTTCCGTGCCTAGAGGTGTATATACTCTTACCCAATCCCTGAATCTTTTCACTAAAGCACCGTATTCAGGCGAAGGCTCAGTGTATTGATATTTAATGTTTATAGTCTTTAACCACCTATCACCTTCTCTAGCGAGGTTGTGAGTTACTTCTTTTGTAGTAAACCAATTGGTTTTATCTCCACCAAGATTTGTTGAAACTATCATAGAATAATCTCCCTCAACCTCTTCTTTTATCCTCCCGCCTATACCGTACTCATCTACCAATACCTGGGCTTCTTCATCAAAAACATAAACCGAAATATGTTTCCTGGTAGCAAGATCAATACCTTTTTCAATTAATTTTGGCCACAGGTTACTGTCGGATTCAAAAACATTTACTAACATTCCCTGCATCAAATCCCCAAGAACTCTTTTTCTATTGGCTTGTTCAGCTAAAGCCAGGGAGGCAATCTTTTCCAGCTCTAAAACAACATTATCTTGAGTATATGTAATTCCGTTTACAGTCACCGGACCTGTTACTTCCAACAACTCTTTAATTACAAAGGTATCAATAGCAAAAATTCCATCTACCGGTTTTATCTCGTAAGGATTTATTCTTCCGGCCATATTATAGAAAATCATAAATTGATCCATGGAGGTTATGAAATCAGGTGAATAATTCATGTCTCTCGCATACCATCTCTCTACTTTTAAAAGAATCTCATATGCAAGAGGGGCATCGGGAAAATCGTAATAAGCGTCTATCTCATCTAGGGTTAAATCCACACTATACATGTCTCTTGAAGTAAAATCAGAGTCCAGTAACCCGTTGTTTATTTTAAAAGTAGCGTAATTGGTCATAAAACCACCCGTAGGTCTTATTTCTTTATCATTCTGCATAACTATCATGTATCTTTTTGTTGGTGTACCTACAGCAAGTACTCCCGGAATTATTTGAAGTGCGTTTTTTATATCCGGAGCATACTCATCGGCTTTTGATAATGTGTTTTTCATAAACTCTATATTGGATCTTATCTCTATCTTTCCAATTTTCTGTGGATATTTATCAACATTAACATCTTGAAGCTCCTCTCCTACTTTACTAACTCTCTCTATAACCCCGTCCATTTGGTCAGCAACTTCAGGCATAACTGATATCCATCCTTGAAAAGCCTCCATTAAACCCTCTGCTTTGGGTAGTTCCTGATCAGGAGAAACCTTCAAACCCGCTGCTTCAGAAAACGGAGTGATTATTCTTGAAGTTTCTCTCAAAGCATCTACTGCATAAACTCCTGCGTTAACGAATTTATCAAAATCAGAGTAATATTCGTTGGCCTTAAATAATTTTAAATTTCTTGCCCATCCATATCTTTTATCTTTCTCCTTTTTAAGTTTTATCAAGTCTTCCTCAGTTCTATCCAAAACCTCATTCAATTCAACCAAATCTCTATTTTGCAAAGCTTCTCCTATTGCTGAGGCATCTTTTTTTATAACATTAAATCCTGAATAAAGTGCTAAAGCCGGTCTGATTAAGATTAAATAAAATACTGTTCCAACTAAAAGTAGTACCCCTCCAACTATCATAAGCTGTTTTTTATATTTTACAAAAAACTTTTTACCATTGCTTTTATCAGTTTTATTATTTTTTTTCATAACAGGAGTTTTTGAACCCCAAAATCTAGAATTTGCCATTAAATCGAGCCTTTCCCCATTAAAACTACATACGGAGTCTTGAGGACTATCCGTATATCATACAGCAAAGATACATTTTCTGCATATTTGGAATCTAACTTAACTCTATCCACAAAACCTATATCGGACCTACCACTTACCTGCCATAATCCCGTAATACCGGGCTTAACCTCCATAACTTTATCTAAATATTTTCCTGCTTCGGGAAATCTTTTAACCTGATCCTTTATCTCATCATAATAATAGGCCCTCGGGCCCACTAAACTCATCTCCCCCTTTAGGACATTAAAAAATTGGGGAAACTCATCTATACTGGATTTTCGCAAAAACTTACCTCCTTTAATAATCCTAGGATCATCTTCTGCGTTTAATTTATAGTTGTTTTTAATATATTTTGCGTAAAGTTCTTTGTCCTCTTTTAGCAGGTTATGAGCATTAGGATACATGGACCTAAATTTAAAGAATCTAAAAGGTTTTCTGTCTTTCCCTACTCTATCGGGAATATCGGCTAAGATGGGGCCTTCCGAAGATACAATTTTTATCCAAATTGAAACAACTACCATTACGGGAAAGAAAATCACTATACAAATTAGACAACCAATTATATCTAGCAGTCTTTTTAGGTATTTTTTATAAAACATAATTCGGGCTTTAGTTATCTTTCATTATACTATAATTAACTCCCTAATCTTTTTTTCAAAAATATCAATATCAAATTCCTTGGCTCTTGATTTACAATCTTCCACAGAAAATTTCTTAAGGTCAAAATTTTTAATAACTTTTTCTAACGAGGAAGAATTTTGGATATCAAAAAATTCGCCTGTTTTTCCGGGTAAAACGGTCTCAACAACACCACCCTCTCCGAATGCAATAACGGGCTTCCCGCAAGCCATTGCCTCCAAAGGAACTATACCGAAATCTTCTTTTTGAGTAATTATCACTGCTTTGCATTTTCTTATAACCTCTTTTTTTTCATCCTCACTTACATAACCAAGAAAATCTGTTGAATATTTTGATATATTTTTTAATCTCGTCATATCAGGACCTTCACCGATAATTTTTAACTTTTCCTGTATATTCTCGCAGGCGTTAATTGCAATATCAACTTTTTTCCATGCGGAAAGTCTGGTAATTACTAAAAAATAATCACCGTCCTCAGACTCAACATTCTTAAATTTATTCGTTTCTACAAATGGGTAAATTATCTCAGCATCCCTTCCGTAATATTTCTTAATTCTCTTTTGAGAAGTTCGGGAATTAGCAAAAAAACAATCCACTTTTTTTGAAGCATTAAAATCAACCATTCGAATATATGAAAGGGGTAGTTTTAAAAATTTTCTTGCTAATAATTTAAAAGGTCGTAAAAACCCATAACTTTCATTTTCAAAATAATCAAAAGGTTCCCAAAACATTCTTCCCGGTGAATTCATGTAGCAAATATGTTTAGTCCCCGGCTTTGTAATTACAAAATGAGAAAATCTTGAAGAATAAGATAAAACTAAATCATAATCAGCTAGGTCAAAACTTTCAAAAGCAAGAACGTGTAAAAGAAAAGGCGAATAATATCTATTTAACTTAACTGCCAAAGGAAATTTTTGCAAAAATGAAGTTATTACAGTTCTATTTTTATTTTTAAACTTATCTAACCACTCTTTAGAAGCTACGCTAGTATAAATAGGGGCATCAGGAAAAATATCGGAAAGAGCCTCTAAAACTTTCTCCGCACCTCCGTGTTGTATAAGGTCATCGTATACTATGGCTAATTTCATTATTTACATTATACCTATATAATGGCTATAAAATGAAAATAGGATTAAACGGTCAAAGAATTTTAACACAAAATCCTGCAGGCCCCGAGCTTTATACAATTAATCTTTTCAAGTCATTGGCAAAAATTGATTCGGAAAATGATTACCTAGTTTATCTGGATAGAGAACCTGATAAAGATTTTTTTGAAGAATTGAGAGCAGGTAATACAAAATTTAATTATAAAGTTGTGAGTTGTGAAAGAATGTGGACACAATACGGATTGGCAAGAGAGATAATAAAAAATCCTGTTGATGTTTTTTTTACAGCTGTTCACACAATACCCATGATAAAAAGTTCCAGAACAAAATTTGTGGCAATGATTCACGGTTTGGAATATAGGTATTCAAAAAATTATAAAAATCCTATAAACAGATTTAAAATTGAAAGACCGATTAAATATGCCGTTAAAAATTCAGATAAAATTATTGCTCCCAGCCAAGCTACAAAAGATGAAATTTTAAAAAGAGACTGGGGTGTAAGTGAAGAAAATATTGATGTTGTTTATGAGGGGGTATCGGATTTTTTTTATAAAAGAGATGAAAATGAAATTGAAAAAGTTAGAGAAAAGTATGAAATTGGAAATGATTTTTATTTATTTTTTATTTCAACTATTCAACCAAGAAAAAATCTTCCGAACCTTATAAGAGCTTTTAGTCAGTTTTTAAGGGAAAATCCTGAACATAAAAATACTAAGTTGTTGGTAGCAGGTAAAAAAGGTTGGGATTGTGAGGAATCTTTGGAAGCACCAATTAAGTACGGAATCGAGGAAAATGTAAAGTTTTTGGGAAGAGTTCCGACAGAAGATTTGCCGGGACTTTTTTCGGGATCAAGAGGGTATACAAATGTTTCTTTTGAAGAGGGGTTTGGGTTACCTTTGTTGGAGTCAATGGCCTGCGGAGTTCCGAGCGTGGTGTCAGACATTCCTGCACATCGGGAAGTGGGAGGAAACCTCCCAATTTATGCAGACCCGAATAATATTGAAAATATTAAAGACGGAATTTTTGAAATTATGAATAACACTTATAACCCGAATGATTTTATTGAGAGGTCAAAACTTTTTTCATGGGAGAAAACTGCACAATATACTTTAGATGTTCTTAAAAAAGCTATTGAAAAAATTTAGTTAAATCCTTTAAGTAAAACACTCAAATCCTGTTTTGACACATGACCTATTAGCTCTTATAATCGATAAAATCTTATCTTAATAGAAAGGGTAGAAATGTACAAAAAAACTTTGGCTTGGATAAAAGCAGGGAGACCTCTATCAGTGGCTTTGGGAGTTATCCTAACTCTAGTTAGCGCTAAAATAGCCCAAATACATCTGACACCTTGGATTCCTATTTTTATTGCAGTGGCTGGAATAGCTATAATGTTCCAAAACGACTGGCGGGATCGCCACCATGATTATAGGAAAGGTAAAACTTTCGTCGTGGATAATGAGAAGAATTTCCTTTGGACAACTGTATCGTTGTGGGTTATTTCTATAGCACTAATCTGTATTATATGGATTAAAGACCCTCAATGGGGAATATTATCTCTATGTCTAACGCTCATAGGACTAGTGTATTCTGAAGCAAGGAAAATACCTCTTGCACCAGGTTTGCTTGTGAGCATAGCAGCGGCGGGTTCAGTAGTTTTTTCTCTAATCAAAGCTCCGCAGGGGCCTTTAGTTGTTCTTTTCCTAGCGACATTATTTTTTATTTGGGGAAGAGAAACACTAAAAGATATCGATGACATGAGAATAGACTTTGGCTATAAGTGGACATTCCCTGTATTTTTGGGTGCTAAAAAAGCTAGAATGATAGTGGTTTTTATGGACATTACCGCGGTAATTCTTATGTTGGCCGTGTCTTCAAACACATTGATTGGGATTCCTTTCCTTATTGCTTCCATAGCAATGATGTTTATGACAAAGAGTCATAAATTGACGAAGCGCGTGGGAGATCTCGGAATCGCTATAGTGCTGTTTTCTCTGCTCCTGTAATCCAAGCAAATAATTTCAAAGGTCCCTGTTTAAAGATAAATTCTTGCAGGGACTTTCTGTTCTCAGTCAATAGATATTAAAAGCAAGAAGCAATAGGGTAATGTAAATGCACTATTACTGATTATTTCTTCCAACATGCTCTAATGCTAGATTGTATAAGGAAACTACAAACTCTTTATCAATTTTCTTTCCTGACGTTACATACTCCTCTAATAAATCTGAAGATAAGACTCCTCTAAAACTGTACGGGGACACTTTTATTTCCCCCTCTTTTGCCCCTCCCATAGACTCGTCCACAAGTTCCCTATTCTTATTATCAATAGGTTTATTTAGTACTCTTCCTGCAAAATCTCTGTAACCACTCCTCAAATTAGCATAAGGACCTTTAGTTGTAGGTGAATCAGGATAATCTATATCCTGATGGTGCATTGCAGAAAAAAGTATATCAAAGGAAGTTTCTTCATCTATTACAAATTTAATTGCAGTATCAGATAAATCTTCATCGAATGGTGCTAAATCATATAAATCTTCAACATAAATAGTTACTAACTCGCATGTAGGTTCAAGGTAACCTGAATAATCACCAAATAACTCGTGTTTTAGTGATACTATCTCAGGATCTTTTTCTATTTCTTCTATAAATGAGTCAAAACCCTCGGGGTGGTTTGTACCATACTTTCCCTGGAAAAACCTGTTTTCTGCTTCGTGCAATAAAGCCTTGACATAATAACTATCAAAATCTCTATCAGGCTCGGGAACCCAGTAAACAACATCTGCTATTTTCTCAAGATAGGGATTTATCTCACTAAAATTATAAATCGACTCCCCTTTGATGTTACCTTCATTTGGATTAAAAATTAATGCTACTTTCATATCACTCGGTCTATCCGCCCCATAAAGTATTGATGCTTTTTCAAAAAACCAGTTTATTTTTGGCTGATTTTCTCCAATATAGTTTTCAAATCTACTTTCCCATTCCTTTACAACAGGCTCCCCAGCTTTAAAAATCTGAGAGTATTCGTTTTTTGTAACGTACAATGTCTCTAGATTATCGTGAAGGTTTATTTTTTCGATATTATCCATAATAAAATTCTAACACTACTTAGACAGAGAAAATAAATACAGTTCTACTTTTCTATCCCCAAAGCACTCTCAAAAACTTCTAAAGTCTTCTCTGCTGTATGAGTCCAATTATAAATCTTAGTTCTTTCATATCCTTTTTTAATGATTACTTTTTTTAGATTAGAGTCGGTCAATATTTTATTTATTTTATTCACCATATCTTCAACATTGTACGGGTCAAAAAATAAGACCGAATCACCATAAACTTCCTTATGACATGGGATATCTGAAATAACACATGGTAATCCATAATACTGAGCTTCAAGAGGTGTTAAACTAAAACCTTCTTTTAGAGCAGGAAAAACATATGCTTCAGCTTCTTTTCTTAAAGCAACGGTTTCCTCATCAGTAATAAATGTATCCATCCCGGGCATAAGAACCCTATCCCCAAGTTCCATTTCCTGAGCTAGCTTTTCAACTCTCTCTGAGAACTTATCTCTTTTCCCAACTAAAACCAAAAACCCATCAAAAAGTTTTCTTTCAAGAAGAATTTTAAAGGCTTCTAGTAAACGAGGCACGTTCTTATGCTCATACATACTGCTTAAATACAAAAGATACGGTTTTTTAATATTATATTTTTTCAAAATCTGATGAGTATCTTCTACTTTTACATCAGCTAAGTCAGGGTCTATACCTTCAGTAGCTACAACAAACTTTTTATCCGAAATATTTGGGTAAACTGATTTAAAATCTTTAAAAACCTCATTAGTAGGTACAATTACTCTGTATGACCTTATCACTGACCATTTGAAAACTAATTTATAGACAAATTTTTTAAACTTAAAATATGGTTTCCAAAGAGTGGTTCCCTTTTCCGTGCTAAAAGTGTGCATTATTAAATCAGGAATTGCCGTAACTATCTTTTTAGGATAAAGAACGGGAATATTAAAATGAGGAACGTAGTAAAGATCTAGGTTTAAACTTAAAACTTTAAAAAGAAAAGGTATCTGCTCTTGCCATGAATACCAAGGATAATCTGCAAGAACTTTCTCAAAGTTGGGATTTGAAGGAACATAATCTTCAAAATTATCTTTTTTTAAAAGCACGTAGTACTTATTTTTCTGATCTACTTTTTCAAGATGTTTGATTATGTTTTTGGTATAACGCCCGGGACCTGCTTTCCCATAGAATCTTGCATCAATTCCTATCTTTTTAGGTTTTTCCATGTGCTTATTTTATCAAAGTATTTGAACTAAAGATAAAAAAAGAGTCGCACCTTTTTAGATATAAAGAGGTGCGACAAATAAAACGGATAAAGTCAACTTCCTAAGATAGTCAAAATCATCTTTTGGCCTGTCAACTTTTTGTATTGAGTTAAAATACTACCCAAAGGTTCGAGAAATTTTTGAATCAATGTTTCATTTTTCACATCTCTGAATACAATGACCCTGTTTCCCCGAATCTCCCCTAGATATATCTTCTTACGAGGATCAATATCCCCCATCTCAGGATCAAATCTATCAGTATAAATCTCCCAAAAATAACAAATAAAAAATCTCTCTTTGGGAAAATTTAGTAGGTGGGAACGTTTAACGCCTTCGCCTCTGACCATAATATTTGGATACTTTTCAAATGGGAAATTTTGGCAAAAATAACAATAAAATGTCATCTGCCCGTCGTTCTGATCTTCATTATCCTCATCTGGACAACCGCAGTGCAATACCTGATCCCTACTCAATTCATTCATTTTAGTCTCTCCTTTTTTTTAATAGTGAAAAGAAGAATATTCTATCAAAAACCCTAGATTTTGGGAAATCTTAACAAGTAACATTTTCTTATTTGTATAAAGCCAGAAAACACTGCGATAACCCTCAAGACTAGCTTCAATCTGATAACATATACCTAATGAAAAAATCACTTGGAAAAATCATTCTTGTCGGATCGGGAAATGTCATAAATGCGTTGTTGGGATTTGCGTTTCTTTCAGTAGTTGCAAAAACTCTAGATCTGGAATCTTTTGGTAAATACGCTCTCATTACTACCCTACTTGTAGCTATTTCAAAATTAATAGATTTTGGAACTAATTCAGTTTATGTTGCAGAATCAATATCAAAAGAAAACGAATCGTTAACAAATCTTTTTTATACTCTAAAAACAATACTTCTTGGCATATCCATACCAATATCTTTTATCATACTCACTCTTTTAAAACTAAACTATGGAAATTTAGTTCTCTACTTCATTCTGGGTCTATTTGCTTATACAATTAACTACACTTTAAATGCGTTTTTTCAAAAAGATGAAAAATTTATACATCTAGTCTCCCTTAACACTATCCCGGCTATTATTAAAGGCATATTTGCCTATTTAATCTTTTCAGGAAATATAAAAATGGATATGGAAAAAGCATTTATGGTTTTCTCGTTGTCAATTTTTTCAAGCGTATTGCTAGTATTTTTTCTTTCCCCGAAATATAAAAAATTTAAACTTGATTTTTCTCATGTGAAAAAATATCTAACTAAATCAACTCCTGCCGGAATATCTCAACTAATATATGAAGGCTGGCCGTCAATAGCAAATTCAATCGCTAAAATAGCCAAAGATTTTTCGAATGTTGGAATATTCTCTATCGCAGAAAAAATCTCGAATGTGCTTTTGCTGGGATCAATATCTATATTCACAGTTCTTCTGCCAAAAAACGCCTATGCAAAAAAACGCCACGAGAAATATAATTTTAAAGAAGTTTTTTATATCTCAATTTTAATATTAATAGTAGCGTTTTTTGGCATATTCATATCCAGGTTCTTCATATCGGGCTTTTTTGGAGAAAAATTTAATGAATCACTACCGCTCTTAGGATTTTTAATATTCGCCAGTGCTTTCACTTCCATACACACCTTCATGGAGCACTATTTCTTTATTGAGGAAAAGACAAACTACATTATGTACATAAATGCCGGGAAATTATTTTTATTCCTAGTACTTTCTTACATATTAGTCCCAACTCTATCATTAAAAGGACTGTCTCTTTCAAGCCTTGTATCGTCCATATCGGCTTTAATGTTCACTGTATTTTTTATTAGAAAAAATCAAAACCTATCAAAATCAGTCTAAAGATTCTCAAGGTCAAAAACACCATCCTCGGGAGGTACGTACCATAATAACCAAGGATCATATTCCTTAACTTGTTTTGAAGGATTGCTGTATCCGGGCACATTTTCCCTAAATCTGCTTTTTTTACTAATAAATATTAATGGTTCAGTTTTACTTACTCGAGGAACTCTTTCCGGATTAACAACATTCACATCTGTCGCCACAAAAGGACCATCAGAATAAAAGAGCGGTGTTGGCATTTCCATTCTGTCCAAGTAAACCTCTCTTTCTATTCCAAAAAACTCGTCTTTTAGCATCAATAATTTTGCCTGAGGACCATTCAAGTCAGGTGTGTACACTAAACTCTTGTTTAAAAATAAGTAAAATAATGAAAATGAAAGTAAAAGATATAAGCTAAGGAATTTAAACGATGCAGAGTTTAAAAACTTTATTTTAGTCACAATAAAATCCAAAACTCTTTCTGAAAAATTACCCACAATTAAACAAAGTACGGGGTATACGGGAATTATGTACCAAACTAGCTTTGATTTGGCTATTGAGAAGAATAAAAAGATGCTTATAGCCCATATTGATAGAAATACATGTTTTCTATCTTTTTTAAATGCGTGAAATACAGAAAAAGGTAAGGCTCCCAAAAGTGCTACAAACCAAATTCTCATACTTACCTTTATAACTATCACATACCAAAAGAAGGGATTACCCTTATCCTCTATCACTGATGTTGCTCTATCCCAAACATGATAAAAAAAGTACTTATCTAAAAACGATTTTCCAAATAACTGATACATTGTGAGGTGCCAGGGTAAAGCCACTAGTAGAAAAGGTAAAAACATAAAAAGATATTTGTAAATTAATCTTCGATTGACTTTCTGTTTGTAAAAAATGAAAAGATAGATTTCATATAATCCAATAACTAAAAATGGAAGAAGTCCTACAAAGCCTTTTGTCATAACAGCCAAACCCACAGAAGCTCCCGATAATATCCATAAAATATTTTTTTCGTTTTGTTTTGCAAGCCAATAAAGATATAAAGACAAAGTGATGAAAAATGTAGCGGTAACGTCCAGCATGGAAGCCCGAGAGTAATATAAAAAATGAACTGTTGTTGTAAGAGCAAGTGCTGATATAAAAGCTGTAGTTTTATTGAAAAGTTTTTTCCCCATAAAATAAACTAAAAGAACAGTCAAAAATCCGAATATCGCGCTGGGAAGCCTCGCAGACCAAGAATTAAAACCTAAAATATTCATAAATCCTGACATCATCCACATATATAGAGGAGGTTTTTCGAACCATCCGGTTATAAAATTGTCCCAATATGGAATTATGTACTCATTTCTTACCACCATGTTTTTAGCCACTTTTGCGTATATTGCCTCATCCCATGGAATAAGATGGTTTTTCCCTAAACTTATAAATAAAAGACCAAGAGACAATAAAATAATTAAGGATAGAAGTATTTTGCTATTTTTAAAGAAATATCCGGAAACTTCTTTAAACCACTCCTTACCTACATTTCCTATCCCCCAAATGAAAAAAGAAAACATCATAATCCAAAAAAACTCTGCGTTGTAAGAATAAAATATTCCCGCCATATACCACCCAAAAACAACTGATGAAAAAACCCCGCCAATGAATCTATTATTTTTGTCCTTACCTTTAAAAAATACGTACAGAGGGGTGATGAGTACAAAAAGTGAAAAAAGTACGTAAGGAACAGTACCGATTATTCCGGTTTCGGATAGAGACTCTCCCCAAATTGTGTGTGCCGGCACGCGATTGCTAAGGGCTGCGGTATCTCGTGTGAAAAATTCAGGGGCTATTTTTGTTTTACTGAAATGTTCAAAAAAAGAACCATAACCACCACCCAAATAAGGATATTTTTCAAATATCTGGTATGTACCTGTCAAAAGCATAAAGTGAGAATCAAAAGAATCGATTCTATAATGGAAAGCGTCTCTCACGTATCGCCTGAAATTGCTTTTTTTCTTGTTGTATTCTATTAAAAAAGGGGTTGAGACCAAAACTATTGCTAGAAAAATATATACTAGACCTTTTGACCCAAACTTTTTTATCATTAAAATTGTAGCGAAAAAAAGAACCGCAAAAGCCATAACCATCCATGCGGTCCTGGAATTGGTCAAAAGCAACGAAGCACTTGATGAAAGAATCATAAAAACATTTAAAACCTTTGACTTCAAATTTTTATCAGTGAAAAGGAAGATTCCCATTATGGGAATGGTTGCCGCCAACAAAGCTCCGTAGTGATTTACATCCCAAAAAAGTGATCCTACCCTGGGAATTCTTCCTGGCACAGGCCACATGGCCCCTATAACCCTTTGGGTTTGATAAAAATATACTAATTGAATAAAACCGAACAAAGAGAGTCCGAAAACAACGTAGGTAAAAAATCTCAGGTACTTAATAAGTTCATCGGGTGTATCTTTAAAAGTCAAATACAAATAAATTCCTAAAGCTACAACGGTGGTAAAAAATCCAAATAAAAGTAAGCTGGCTTGAATATTTTTTGAAAATATTATTGATAAACCTCTGGTGAACCAGATTACCAGCAGAAAAAGTATGTAGGGGTCTTTGAAGTAAGATAGGAGGGATTTGATGCCTCTCTCTTTAACAACATAGAAATAGATTTTAGTTATACCCGAACACAATAAAGCCAACATAAATACTCTGACAGGCATCAAATCCCATCTGTAAAAACTGAAAAGTTCCTTGTGCAAAAGCACGGATAAAACTATCAAAATATACAAGGAAAGTTTAAAATCCTTTAATATTAGAATATATGAAGCTAAAAATATTAAACCTATTGATACCAAATAAAGCATTTTACTATTTTACACTAACTTTTTTCGAAGATTTTTTCTTATTATCTACCAAAAGAGATTCCGATATATTTTTTAAAACATTATTATAAACATCTAGAGTTTTTTCAGCAGCGTTTTTCCAAGTATAATCCTTTCTCGTTTTTTCGTTTAAAACAGGTCTTTGAGCAAAATATTCTTTTTTTAACGCTTCTTTTATGGAGTTTATATCATCGGGATTACAAAATGAAGCATAACTTCCCAAATACTCTTTGGCTCGCATTCCTGCCGCCACTGTGTTTGTACCGCAATATAATGCCTCTAAACTGGTAAGTCCCGTGGTCTCAAACCAACTGGCTGAAACACACACTTTAGCAAAATGATAGTAAGACGGTAAATTGGCGTATGTAATTCCTGCATCCAATTGATGAATCCACTTATTTTTTTTCAATAACTTATCTATTAGTAAATTATATTCAAAATGCTTCGTAGGACTAACCTTACCTATAAGAACAAGTTGGACATCTACATTTTCCTCGTCTCTAAATTTCTCTACGGCTTTAATAATACTAAGCTGATTTTTTCTGGGTTCAATCCTTCCCACACACATAATATAATTTTCAAAATCAAATGGATTTTTAAAAGGTTTGGGATCAATAAAAGGCTTCCCTACGCCATTTAGAACCTTATACCATTTAAAATCCACATCAAAGGTTCTTTTTAAATCCTCTGCCTCTTTTACAGTCTGAACTAAAACTGCATCAACTTTTTTTAATGTTTCCCTCTGCATTTTTTTGAAACCGTAAAATACACTGTAAAATGTTGGCTTTATCATCCTGGGTTCAAATATACATCTGTAAAGATTTTTAAAAGTATCTCTTTTGAACTGATCTCTAAAAAGAATTTTGGAGAATCTTCTGAAATCAAAGGCAAATTCATCATCAAATTTCTTAACTTCTCTAACATCGTGATGAATTGGAGATAAAACTACGGGAATGTTATATTTTTTTGCTTTTTTTACATAAAAATATGTCTCCGGAACCCAGTCTAATTGAAAAACATGGATAATATCGTATTCCCAAGGCTTAAAATTCATATCCGTTCTTATATCAACCTTGGCACCAATTTTTCTAAGCTCAGCAGCTGTGTTTTCAACCTGAATCCTATCACCCCCTCGGGCTTCCAGTAATCCAATCCTGCCTAACATTAAAACCTTCATTTAGTTTCTCCTAAAAGTTTTTTGTATAAATTTTCGTAACTTTCAATAAATTTTTCCATGGAATAATTTTTCTCTACAAACTCCTTTGCCCCCTCAATAATAAATTTATTTTCACCACCTGTTTTATTGTACTCATCTTCCATATTGTCAGACAAATCGTTAAAATCCCCAACCTTGAAAAAATCAACAAAGCCTCCGCCTACTTCTTTTAATACTTCCAGGTCCGAGCATATGGTGGGTATCCCCATCGAAAGTGCTTCAATTAAGACTATACCAAAACCCTCGGCAAATGTCGGAAAAACAAAAACGTCAAAAGTAGAGAGATATTTTATCTTTTCACTATCTTCAAATCTTCCGGTTATTACAACATTTTCTTCAATACCTAATTCTTTAGTTAAATTTTTTATTTTGTCTTCTAAAGCCCCTCCCCCAACTAACATTAAGTAAAAATTCTCTCGACGGAATAGATGGGATTCTAAAAATTTTGCAAATGCTCTAACTAAAATCTCGTGACCTTTTTCCACAGTAATTCTCCCCAGATTTCCAAAAACAAAAGCTCCTTCAGGTATGTTATACCTTGATTTTATTTCTTTTTCATATTCGTATCTTTGAATTGATGAAACTAATAATTTAGAAGTATCTAAACCATTGGGAATTATTGTTAATTTATCGCCCCTCATACCTTCCTTCATTTTTATATTTTTTCTTGATTGTGTTAGAGCAATTTCAGTAGTTGTAAAAAAATTGATTAAAAAACTGTAACCAAGAGTTGTAAAAAACCTGATTATTTTATTAATTCTCCATTCAGATATTGGGGTGTGAGTGTGGGAAACCCTTACCTTAACGCCGGCGAAAAATCCTGCTAAAAGAGCGTTTGTAACAGCCTTTAGCTCGTGGGCATGAATAATATCGATAGAATTATTTTTTAAAAATTTTGTAAGTTTAAAGATGTAAACCGGGTCTATATCGAATTTTATCTTTTGTTCAATTCCCATTGCCCCGTCACTTTTATAGATTTCCATCATCTCGCCTTCCGGACACCACACAAATATTTCATGATCTTTTTTCTTCATACCACGAACTAAATCAGCAACATGCACTTCCATCCCCCCAAATTTTGATGAGTTTAATACGTAGAGTATTTTCATTCTATATTTTCGGAAATTAATTTCAGCATATTTTTAACTTTGCCATCCCAAGTATGAACTTTGGAAACTTCATGCCTCTGGTTAATCTTTGGTGGGTTATTTTCTTCCAGGGCAATCCTGATATTTTGTGAGAACTCATTGGGGTTTTTTGAAACATAGCTCACGTCTTCAAAAGGAGCATATGTTGGAAGATCTGTTACAACGGTAGGTAACCCTGAAGCTAAATAATCTAAAAACTTCACAGGGAAACACCCACCAATAGTGTAATTATTCAGTTGATAGGGAATTACCATAGCATCGAATTGGGATAAATATTTTGGCAGTTCGTTATAATCTTTTGTTCCTAAAAGATAAACATTTGGAAGATTTTCAAAACCTAGTTCTTTTTTTGATGTTGATCTGTCTTTTAAAGCCATAGGTCCAATCAAAACGAAAGAATATGAAGGGTAATCTTCTGCGATTTTTTTGTAAAGTTCTTTATCAAATTTATACTCATCAACAGCTCCCGTAAAACCTATGATCGGATGGGGAATGTCTTTTAGGTCCTCAGGAATTTCAAATCCCTTATTTTTTATATCAAAAAATCTTTCGTAATCCCCAACATTAGGTGTGAAATATGTTTTTGGATTTAATTTCCTAAGTTTTTCGGCTAAACCCGGCGTTGTCGAAAAAACAATGTTTGCTCGTGATGCCAAAAGCCTCTCCTGTTCAACAATCCACTTTTTCTTTTCAGGAGTATCGTACTTTGGAAAACCTTCGTAGTTATCCACGCAATCATAAACCAAAAAATCGTGTTTAATATTTTTTAAGTAGTTTTCCAGCCCTTTTATCTCCACATGGTAAATCCACAAAATAGTTTTTCGAGATTTGTCTTTTTGGAAAATTTCTCGGGCTACTTCATCAATTTTTTTAGCGTGTTTTATGGAATATTTTTGACTTAGGGGATGGGTGTTTAAGGGTGAATAAACGATAACTCCTTCGTCTGTTTTAGTTTTTTTAGTGATAATTCTTCCCAATGACCACTTTCCCCGAAAAAGATGTCTGAAAAAAAGTCTTCCCATGTTTATAGGTGGGTCAACAAATAAAACATTGTGACCGAGTTTTGGGAGTCGACCCATAACATGTCTTTTATTAGTCCATAGAGGGAAATCCCACAGCTGGTTGGAAAGGCATATCACATTGTATTTTTGATCGTTTTTCATATTTTTTCCGGACTGAGTCTGGCACAGGGCCTAGCACAGGGCTCAGCCCTAGGCTGAGCCCTAGGCCGGGCCCTAGGCTGAGCCTAGCATAATAATATTATACATTGAAAGGGTTATTAGATAAGGTGGAAATTCCGGACTGAGTCCGGCGCTAGACTCAGTCTAGCGGAAGACATTGGGGGCAAGCTCTTTCTAACATCTTAAACTTCACCATCATCCTTCGAATATTGAACGCAAGCTCGGAGTCCTTAATAGACCACAACCACGAAGTGTCTCTAAAACCGGTATCATATGCGGCATGCCAAATACTATCAAAAAATACAATGCCCATAACTTGCATAAATATCGAAAAATAAATTGATAAC
>JAHYJU010000002.1 GCA_019428825.1 Patescibacteria group bacterium
CGGCTAATACCATACCCTGTGATTCAAGTCCCATCATTTTTCTAGGTTCAATATTTATTATAAAAGGAAGTTGCTTGCCTACGATGGTCTCAGGGCTGTACCAAGCTTTTATACCTGCAATTATTTGTCTTTTTCCAATTTCACCGAAATCAACCTCCATTTTTATGAGTTTTTCGGAACCTTCTACACCCTCTGCAGAGAGGATAGTTCCTAATCTAATATCAATTTTTGCAAAGTCTTCAAATTTAATTATTGGTTTTGGTTCGTTCATATTGTTGACTATACCTCAAATATTATATAAACTCCACCTGTTAATAAGGAGTAATAATATGGGAAAAACAAAGAGAACATGGCAACCTAAAAAAAGAAAAAGGGTAAAAAAACACGGATTCCTTAAGAGGATGTCCTCACCCGGTGGTATAAATGTTATTAAGAGAAGAAAAGCCAAGGGAAGAAAGGAAGTCGTAGTTTCCGCAAGAGATAAAAAAGATAAAAAAAGATAATTTATTCAAATTGGTATCTTCTGATGCTTAAAAAAGAAAACAGACTTTCCACTAACTTTGAATTTAATATAACTAGAAAATACGGAAAATATTACAAAGGAAAGTTTTTCCATATATATTTCCTGGTGCCGAAAAAATACGATGGTCCTACAAAAGTTGGTATAGTGGTGTCGAACAAATTCAGCAAAAATGCTGTCGAAAGAAATAGGGTAAAAAGGGTTTTTCGGGAAGTCGTGAGAAATAATTTTGAAAAAATTAACAAAGGTAATCTTTGGGTAGTTATTCACCCTAAGATATCTTGTACTAAAGCAACTTATGAAGAAATTAATTCTGAATTTAATAAAATTCTACAAGAAGCATCTTTCTCTTGACGAGAAGGGGGTAAAAGTTTGTAGATTTACACCAACCTGTTCCGAATACACGTATCAGGCGATAGAAAAATATGGGGTTATAAAGGGTGGCTTGATGGGATTTGGTAGAATACTAAGATGCAACCCTTTCTCAAAGGGAGGCAACGATCCTGTAAAATAATTAAAGGGTAAAAATTATGTGGAATACAATATTAATAAATCCAATATTCAATCTCTTAATAGGTTTATACAGACTAACCGGAAATTTAGGTGTATCAATAATATTTTTTACAATAGTGGCAAAGACAATTTTAATACCCGTAACAATCCCTCAAATAAAGATGGCCAAAAAACAGAGAGATATTCAACCGGAGCTAGATAAGATAAAACAAAAATTCAAATACGATAAAAAGAAACAGGCAGAATTACAGATGGAACTGTTTAAAAAACATGGTATAAACCCGGGAGCTGGTTGTTTTACCACTATAATAACTTTTGTTCTTATGATAGCTATATACAGAGCTATTACTACATTAACCATGGCTACAGATATAATAGCTCTCAACGACAGGATATATTTTGAAGGTTTAAAATTCTTTTCAGGTGAGAATCTTGCAACAAAATTTCTATATCTTGATATGACTAAACCCGACCCACTTTTGATAGTTACGGTACTAACCGTTGTATCCCAATTTTTAGCAACGAAAATGATATCACCCTACTCAAAAACAGCCACTAAAGCGGTTAAAAAAACTCCCGGACAGGCAGATGACATAATGCAAGCAATGCAAAAACAAAACCAATATGTTATGCCTATAATGTTTTTTGTTTTCGGAATAACACTTCCATCGGGTGTAATGTTATATATCCTTACTTCTACTATATTCCAGATAGGTCAAACTTACTTCTTCTCCGGATGGGGAGGTTTAAAACCATGGATTAATAAATTAAAATCTGGTAAAAAAGAAAGGTAAGGCTTTTACCCCGAAAGCTTATTTCATCATTATGGAAACAAAAGAAATAATAAAAACTAATTTGGACAAAATATTTAAGTTTATAGGAATAGATCCTAAAACCGAGATAGAAGAAAAGGAAGAAAATAACTACTCGGTTACTATATCCGGAGACAATCTAAATTTTTTGATTGGTTTCAGAGGTCAGTCTTTGGAGGCACTTCAAAATATTTTAAGACTGATGATATTTAGAAAAACACAAGTTCAACCAATACTGACAGTTGATATAAATGATTACAGAGATAATAAATCAGAGAAGCTTCAGGATATGGCTAAAAGTTTTATAGATAAAGTAAGGTTTTTTCAAAAAGAGGTTGAGCTACCAAGAATGAGTCCCTGGGAAAGAAGAGAAATACATATGCTGGTCTCAGAATACGAAGATATATTTTCAGAAAGCACCGGAGAGGGAGAAGATAGAAGAATAGTTTTAAAACTAAAGAAACAAAATTCAAAAGAAGAAAAGGAGTAAAATCAATTCATGAAATTCTCTTGCCTACAAGAAAATCTATCTAAAGGTTTACAAACCGTTATGCATGCTGTTCCTGTCAAAAGTTCACTACCGATATTGTCAAATGTTTTAATAGAAATTGAAAAAGGAAGAATTAAATTATCGGCTACTAATCTTGAGACGGCAATAACAACTTACGTGGGAGCCTCGATAGAAGAAGAGGGTTCTATCACAGTGCCGGCTAAACTTTTAAAAGATTTTATAACAAACCTGTCGCCGGGGACCATAAATTCCCAGGTTAAAGACGACATATTTATAATTAATTCAAAAACTACAAAATCAAAATTTAACGGTAGCAGTCCAAAAGACTTTCCCGAACTACCTGAATTTCCCAAAAAGACTAAAAATTTAAAAATTGAACCGGATTTGCTAAATGAAATTGTTGGAGTAGTTGCTTTTGCCTCGGGAATGGATACTAGCAGACCTATATTTACTGGAATTTATATGGATTATTCCAAAGATAAACTAACTATCACATCCACTGATGGATTCAGATTGTCCGAGAAAACGGTAAAAATGAAAGGGGAAATTGAAGATTTTAAGGTTGTTATACCTGCAAAAACTTTGGTAGAAGTAGCAAGAATCTTTTCTTCGTCTCAAGAACCAATCGAATTTACACTAAATCAAAATGAAAATTTAGCACTCTTTAAGTCGGAAGATACTGTTATAGCAACAAGGATACTTGACGGTGATTACCCTGATTACAAAAAGATTATTCCAGGCGAACACATAGTTAAAGCTAATTTTGTTGCCTCGGAATTTACTGAGGCAGTAAGATTAACGGATATTTTCGCAAAAGAAGGCAATAGTACCATAAAAATTCGTTTTGACCCGGAAGGTAAGATAAAAATAACTTCTTTATCAGAAGAAACCGGACAGCACGAAAGTAATTTATCAGCTGAAATTGAAGGTGAGCTGGTAGAAATTGCCTTTAATTCAAAATATCTTCTTGATTTTCTAACAAATATAAAATCCGAAAAAATTGATTTTAGTTCAAATGGAAATATTTCTCCTTGTACTTTCAATCCTGACTCTCAGAAGGACTTCGTCCACATAATAATGCCGATGCAAATCTAGTTTCTATCAGCATTTACTGGATTATTTAAATTCTCCGTTGTAGTTTGTGAATTTGTCCCCTGTTTCTGCTTCCTCATATCTTCCACTGAGTCCAGTATATCCCCGGCTGAAGGTGAGTTATTCAAGAAACCATCCTCATCCCCAAGCATTTTATTTCTTAACTCTACCACCCTACTATCCAGTGGCTTTTTCTGTTGTAAATTAGGCTTATGTGTAGGGTTGTTATCCAAAGGTTTGTTGTTTTCATTAGTGGGAGCAGGGGTGGAGGTAGGGACTCCCGGTTTTGATGAATTTATTGCGCTATCCGGTATACCACCACTTGTAGATTCAGGTTTATTTTCATTTCCGAACTTATCGGAAGATTCGGGAAAATCGGGTTTTTTAACAAAATCCTTTGGAGTGTCAGTGTTATCTTCAACATTATTTTTTTTATCTTCCGGTGGAATATCAGGAGAATTTGAAGCCACAGGTTTAATATCAATAGTCCCACTGTCCTTATTATCATTATAATCTGTTATAGGAATTTCGGGCGGCAGTATATCCTCACTCTCAGATTCTACAAAATCCTCACTAACTACATCACTCATAATCTTCTTAACTTGGGGATCGGGTTCTACAGCGTCTTTTTCGTCAAATGTAGAATACTCATCCATGGGCGCCGGAGGTACATATGGCTTATATACCGGTTTTGATTCTTTGGTGGGATTTAACTGTCCTGATTGTTCTTTCCTTTTGTCTTCTCTTAAACGCAACATTTCTTCAGGATTAGTTGTTATGAGTTTATTCTCAGCTTCTGAAGCCATTACTTTAACGGCAACGTGATTAGAACCAGCAAAGAACAGCCCTTCGCCTATACCCGCCGACAAAAGGAATCTTTTTTCACCTTCCGAGAGGTAGAACGTTTCCACAACTTTATCAATAGCTGCAGGGTGTTGCTTTAAAAGCATCTGTATTGAAGAGTTTGTAACAACAGCCTTACCGTATTCCGAGGTAAGAAAGTCGTCAACATCTTGGGAAATAGTCGTAAGTCCTAAATAGTACTTTCTGGCTCTTTTTGCAATTCCATATATAAACCTCGCACTATCGTTGTTCTGCATGAGATACCATGCCTCCTCAACAATCAGTATCCTTTTTCTTAAATCTCTCCTTATAGTAGTCCACACAAAGTCCAAAATCATGTAAAAAGCAATTGGTCTTAAAGCTTCCTCCAAATTCTTAGTCGAAAATACGGTCATATTGCTTTCAAGATTAATGTTAGATTGAGAATCAAATATTCCTGTCATTGAACCTTTTATAAATTTCTCCAATCTATCCGCCATACTCTTTGATTCACCCTCACTTCCGCCCAAAAGAACTTTATAAAGATCTTCCATAACGGGGGGCTCTTTTGTTGCCTGAGTTTCCGGATCAGAAGTTATACCTTTTATCCTATATGTCTCAATTAAAGCACGGTCCAGTATAGCCTCCTCGGTAGAAGTTAGACTACCCATCATAAGTTTAAGAAGGGTAATCAATGATATAAGTTTTTGACCTAGCTCATTTTCCCCCTCCGTAACAATACCGGAAAGGTCAAATGGGTTAATTTTATGTTTAGAGTTAGCAGAGAAGTTTATATAGTTACCACCTACAATTTCGCATAGGTTATAATACTCCTCCTCCGGATCTATTATCATTACCTGGGCGCCAAAAACGAGATGTCTAAGAGCCTCGAGCTTAACAAAGTAAGACTTTCCTGCTCCGGATTTTGCAAATACAACAGAGTTGGCATTCTCCAGTGAGAATCTGTCAAAAATAACCAGCGAACCATTGTGCTTATTTATTCCGTACATTATCCCCTCCTCCATCGTCAAATCAGAAGAGGTAAAGGGGAAAGTAGTAGCTAAACTAGTAGTATCCATATTTCTAGCAATTAAAAGCTTGTCCATACCCGTAGGTATGGTTGATCTAAAAGCATCCTCCATCTGTAGTGCAGCAGTCTTTGAAATAAGAAGCAAAGAAGATAGTAAAGATTCCATCTTAGAAGTTACGTTTTCCAATTCTTCTAAATCGTATGCAGGGATAGTTATATAAAAAGAGAATTGAAAGTATTTTTCTACCCCTTTTACGAGCTGTTCTTGTAAAGCATTGGCATCTTCAAGAGCCGCTTCAACCACAGGATCAGTAATTTTACCTTTATCCCTATTAGTCAAAGTAGTGGCCTCTAATTCCGTAATTTTTCTCCTTAAATCATCTAAGATAACTTTAGACTTAACAGGGTAATAAAACATCGAAATAAGTAAGGTGTGGTCAAAATTAATTACAGGAGAGAGCCAGTTAGCACCAACAAATCTAGGGTAACCTGAGACAAAGAAAGTTCTATAGTACACTTCCCCTATTCTCACATCATTAAAATCGACCTCTATTGCCGAAGGAGCAATTATATCTCTTACATTAAGCATACCCTCTGCTAAAACCTGAGGTGGTGTTTTTTCATCAGGTGACTCAACGTTTTTATCTGCTTTTGTGGTTTTTTTAAATATATTAAATAAATTTAGGGCCATAATAATTACTCCTCAATTATTGCGGGATTAACTATAGCTGTTTTATAATCCTCTATGTTAGTCCTTATCCTTTGACCATGTAAATTACTGGGATTGTAAATATCAAAATACAATTCAACTAGTTCCTGTGTACCAAGTTGCCTGGCTTTTACTCCTAATCTACTGAATTCTCTAATAATGTGATCCACTTTTGGAGCCAAATCTATCTTACCATCTCGTAAAACTCTTTCTAAGTTAATATCTACCCTTCTATTTTGAACCCCCACCAATTTTGATACCCAATCAAAAGCGCTTCCGCCTTTTTCAACCAAAATTGACTGTCCTGAGGGAACAACAACATAAAATTTCTTATCCAAAACCTCATTTACTTTTATTACCTCCTGAACAAATTTTCTGTAAGACTCTGCCTGGTGTTTTAAGAGTGGGTCAGATATTCTTGACTCCACCTTTCTTACTTTTTCTACATATTTTGAAATATCTAGTTTTCTTGATCTGACAACAACTTGTATTGGGAAAGTTATAGAGTTCAAAAGCATTGAAAAAGCGGCAATAATAGCATCCTGCTCTATCTCAGAAAGAAGGTCAAAGTTAACAGCTGTAGTTTGAATAACAGAACATACAACCCCATTTTTCAATACGGTCAAATTATCTTTTATGTCAAAAATGTCTAAGTGTTCTTGAGTTGTAGGTGTACTTTGGGCAGCCATATTATTTTCCTATAACATCCAAGGTAGGAATAACCCCACCTTTAACCTCAATAGGAATTATACCAAACGTTAGGTTAGTTTTATTAGTAGGACTTACTTCGACAGTATACGTACCGTTTTGCAAAGGTGTAGAAACAACAAATTGTCCCAATGAATTGGTTTTGAGCGCTCTAACTGTGTCGCCTCTTGAATTTTTTACTATCAGTAAAGTATCGGTAAGGTACTTTCCCTCCCCGTCTCTCACAACTCCTGTTAATACATTGGGCTTGTTTGTTAATGCAGGTAGCTGTGTTTTACTTCTTTCAATAAATTCTTTTCCTGTGGATACATTTTCTTTCTCATGCAATTTCTTTTGTAGATCCTGAACCTGTGACCTCAACTCCGAATAGCTGGTAGCTATCTCACTTTTCTGTGATTCTAATTTCTTAAGTAAATTCTCCTGTTCTCCGGTTTCCATAGACATAGACTTACCTCTTTCTATCTGATTTCTAAGTTTCTGGATTTCGGATGATAAGTCATCATTCTGCTTTTTCAACTTATCTACAACCTCGTGGGCTTGATTATCAACAGCTAGAATATCTCCTTCCTTATTATCTGATATAGAAGGTTTTTCTACGGAAATTCCCTCTTCCTGACGTATCTTTTCTAGTAAATCTTTTAACTTATCGGCCTTTTCTTTCAAATCAGTTCTAACCTCAGCACTCTCATTTGCATTCAACACCCTATCACCTCTTATAGGTAAAATTATCTGCCCACCCCCCGAAGGAACTAAATTGACAAATTTTCTACCTGAATGCGTATCAGGTGTAATAAATTCGTAATGATCCGAGGCCCTACTTCCCATAGAAAATTTTTCTGAATCCCTCGATCTGGATGTGTATGGATAGTCTTCGGCAGTTCTATTTCTATAGGGTGTACTAACATAAGAAGATCTAGATTTTATTATTGTCGGAGATTTTTCTTTCGATTCTACTTTCCCTGTATCTTCTACAGTCACTACCTCTTGTTCTGTAGATGTGTCAGAAGAAACTACCTGATCCGTACTTTTAACTTTCTCTTTATCGGAATCTTTCTGGTCCCCAAGTTTTGATTGTTCTTCTTGAAACATTTTTTCTTGGATGGTTGGTTCTTCTAAAGCAACTTTCACACCTGAGGACTTTGGCTCATCCGGGTAAGCATTACGAACTTTCATACGGTAATATTTTTCAGGTATATCAAGAGGATCCTCCTCATCCTGCTTGGTATCAGTTTTAAGGTAATCCTCTAATTTCCTTCTACTGGAAGTAGGAGCAAGAGTTATCATCTCCTGTTTTACAACAGCCAGGTTATCATATAGGAAAGCTGTAGGTAATTGAGGTTCTTTTTTCCAAATTCTCTGAGTTGGAGAATTTATAGATCTATAAAAATTTACCAACCACTCATCAAGACCTCTTTCCTGAATAGGTACGAAGGCTAGGGCAAGAGCCAAAAGAGCTGATACCACAGCTATAGGAATTCTAAAAATCCCGGGTATTATGGTGTAACTTAAATAAGCTAACAGGCCAAATATCATTAGATAAGAAAACTGACGCATCGTAAGATCACCCACCAATTTGAACTCAACGTCCATTATGTTTTGAGGTACAGCGTGCTGTTTATTTGATTGAGGTGCATCAGCAATAGGCATTATTACAAATTATATGGCTCAATTACATATTCGGCAAGAGAAAGAACAAAAAACTCTCGAACAGAACATAATATTACTTTAAATTTACATAGTACATAAGGTCTTTTTCTAATATCCCGCTGTTTTTAAAAGCACCTTCTATGTATTCCAAATTCTGACTTTTTAAACCCACCACAGAACCAAATGGTGGATTAAAAACAAATGAGTAGTTATCACCACTGGTACCAGGCTGTTTTTGCCAAACCAAAGAATAATAGCTATCTTCCTTTGTTAAAGAAATGTTAACCGAAAGGTCATAAGATAGAACTAGTCTAATACTGCTCTTAGGATCTAGTTTAAAGTCCTTTTCAAAAGAAGTATACCTCCCAACTTTTGTAACTATTACATCTTCGAATATATCTTGCTCGGTACCGTTTTCAAAAATTATTTTTGCTCCGGTCAGTTTGGAACCATCTTGTGTTAAAACCCTAACATAATTTGTATAAGGACCGCCGGGCCAAGCGTCATCTTCAGCATTATTTCTATAATCTAAATAAAGATCCGCTCTGAGTAGACCATCTCTGGTCATAGAACTCAACACATACGACATGTTATTTTCAACATAATAATTAGATTTTGTTCCCCCTAAATTGGAATTTACCACGAACAGATAGTCACCATCCGTATTGACTAATCCCCCATCCCACTTTTTTTCTTTTAGAAGAGAGTTTATAGAGTTGTTCGAAAAATATATTTGCATGTGTCTCTGGTTTAATGATTTACCTAATTCTTCAACCAACAAAGGTGTTTCCTCCTTTCCCAAAGAAAACAATCTTTCTAGTAGTTTTCCTCCAAGTATAGTTAAAAAGGATTTTTTATCAGTAGAACCTTCCCTATAATCAAAACCGCTATAATATTGGGCTCTCTCATCAAGGTTATCGGCACTTATGTCTTCATTGTAACTTGCAAGAAATATTGGACCTGTTACCCTGAGAAGCCCTTCAACAAAATCTAAGTCTAAAGCCACATAACCATCAATGGTCTCTCCGGTAATTTTAAAATAAATATCATCAAAAGTTTTTGCCGATTTTGTAAAATCAGGATCCCAATTAGAGTTCCTAAGATATAGAGTATCCTCATCTAAAAATTCCTTAATTGGCTCGGGTGGTTCTGTTTTTATATTCCTAACGTCAATCTGCCCGTCAGGATTATATATATCGTCTATAGTAAGGTCTTTAATTTTACCTGATTCTATTCTTATGATTGCATAAGAACCTATAAAACCACCCGTAGGTCTTATCTCATTAGAATTCTGGAACCACACTATATACTTTTTCTCACCTCCCACCCCCAAGGCCTGTGGAAGTCCCGACATAACAGTAGAAAGTGAATCAACTATATCTTGGGAACTTAGCAAAAAGTCTCTAAATTCATTTAAATTATTCCTATACTTTTCTGGTACCGCAGTTATTTCAACTCCCAACACATCTGCCTCTGCCATCCTAAGATAATCCCTTGTATTTACTATGCTCTGTTTAGCATCGTCAAATAAAGTTTCTTCAAGAGTAAGGTTGTTATCAGGGCGTATTGTGTCTAAAACCGACTCCAGCGGTTTAATGGCTGCAGATCCTGTATTCCCGGCTTTTGAAAAGAAAATTAAGGAACTTAGTAATTTATCGTAAGAATTAAAATTATCTCCTATACCAAAAAGGTTAAATGCCCATCTTAATTTTCTTAGAGATGAGCGCCCGCTCCTAAAAGAATTGTAAGCGGATAAAGTATCCCTCTCTAATCTTACCGAATCCATCTGGAACAAGCTGGTTTTAGCATTTTCAAGAGATGTAACTCCCTTTTTAATATTAAAATAAGCACTGGCTGAAGGAATCCCTACAAAAACTGCAATTGCCGATAGAAAAATTGCTAATATGGCAAGGCCGTATCCCATATCTGCTTTTACCCGATATTTGAATGTGGTTATTTCTTTTTTAAACTCCTTCTTTTTTTCCTTTTTTTCTTTTTTCAAAGACATTTTAAAGAAGGGTTTCCTTTTGACCTCAGTTCTAACCATACCCCGCTCTTCAGAAAAAATTTCATCAGGAACACTATCCTTAGGCCTAGTCGTTATTTTTACACCTTGTAAAGAAGATATCGTATCTGGAAGTATTTCCTTACTTTTTATTTTCTGCTCAACAAGTTTTGCAGGTTTAAAAGCGTGAGTATTAGGAGAATAATCAAAAGATTCTAAGGTTCTCATCACCCCTTCTTTTAAAGATACTTTGGGTTTCCAACTTATATCCTTAACATTTAGAGTGTCAGGGATACTTAGATCACCTTTAAAATCCGTAAGTCTATTTTTAAATTGAACCGATAAATTTGCATCTGCAACACTTCTTACCAGATAAGCTGATTCAAGGGCGGATACTGAAGAATCAGGTATTAAAGAGTATATTTTTCCCTTGGTATTCTCCTCAAATTGGGATTTAATAATTCCGGATATAACATCAGATATATATAGATAATATTCCTTTTCATCTCCATCTCCAAATATTTCTAGAGAAGAACCATTTATAACATTTTTTATAAACCCTCCTAAAAAACCACTGGAAGATAAATCCATACGGGGGCCATATACCTCCGGGAGTCTAACTATTCTTGCATCCATATCGTGTTTTTTGTAGTACTCCCAAACCACAGCTTCCGCAAATCTCTTGGCCTCTATTAGGCTAAATTTATTTTCCTCACCACTACTGGAACCAAAATACTTATCAATATCTAGCTGGGACATTTTTCCCTGATACACATCAATCGTAGAAGCTAATAAAAATTTCGCGGAAGATTTTTTTGCCAAATCAAGTAGATTCTTAGTCCCTAAAGAATTTGTAAATAAAGAATCGAGGCTTAAATAATCCTTACTATAAAAATATTCCTCAAGCCCCGCCAAATGAAAAACATAATCTACACTTTGAATTTCCGGAGGGACACTCTCATTAATATCCACATCGTAAAGAGCAAAGTTTTCATTCTGAAGCAAATGTTTTACATGTATTTCCTTACCGGTTTTAAAATTATCAAGGACAACCACCCGAGCTTTGTTTTGAAGAAGATATTCAGCTAAATGGGAACCTATGAAACCCGCACCACCCGATATCAAAACGGTAGGAACTAGAGCAGATTTGGTTATTATTTGTTTCTTTGGCATTTGGGCAGTATATTTTTACTTAAATTATTCTATTTAAGTATACAAAATTTCGTCACTATATCCACTAATTTTTGCTCAAAATAACAAATAAACATATAATTGTTGGTATAATGAAAAGGTCCATGGAGTTAAAAGAAATATTTAAAAAGATAAATAGGTATAGAATAACCCTTATTTTATTTGCAGTTCTAGGGTTGGTGGCCGGTGTAATTTTTTATGTCCTACCAACAAATTACTACTCGTCAGGTTCTTTTTTTGTAAAAAGGAAAATAGACCCATCAAATGATTTTTTTGCCTACGAGGGATATTATGCACAACAATCGGCTCTATCATATACAAATTCTCTAACAGCGCTGGCAGAAAGCCCTGATGTTAAAAAAGAACTTTTAGAAAATATGGGAGAAGAAGTAAATAACCAGAACATAAGAAAAATTAACAATGCCGTTAAAGTCAAAAAAACAGGCCCGCAAATGATATTGATAACAGTAAAAGGAAAAGATTATGAGATCTCAAGAGATATTTGGAAAAAACTAGCAAATACATTGGTTCAAAAATCAACAGAAATAAACAAAAATGGGGATGAAAATTTATCGGTAAGTCTTGTATCACAAGAGCCTTTGGTAAAAGAAGGTTATAAAAATATTTACATATTTACTCTAGCAGGTATTTTGCTGGCAACTTCTTTAGGAATACTCGTAATATCCGTAAAGGAATATTTCCGAAATTAAACACTATGAAATTTTTTGTACATACTGACGGAGGTGCAAGAGGAAATCCGGGTCCCGGAGCAGTAGGTGTAGCTGTTAAAAACAAGGAGGGTAAAATCATCAAAGAAGTAGGTAAATTCATAGGCAGATCAACAAATAATGAAGCAGAGTACAAGGCTGTTATTGAGGGGTTAAAAGCCTGTGATAGTCTGGAAGCAACGGAATTAGAGTTCTACATAGACAGCCTATTGGTTGCAAGTCAGCTTAGCGGCAAATTCAAGATAAAAGAACCCCGGATGAGAACCTTATTTAATGAAGCTAAAGAATTGGAAAGACTCTATAAAAAAGTTACGTACACCCATGTTCCAAGAGAAAAAAACTATCTAGCCGATAGAATAGTAAATGAAGTACTTGATACATTGTAATAAAAATGAGTAACAAAAAATCTAATCTTTGCAGTTTAGCGATATTAAAAACACTTTCGTATAGTGCAGCCTTTGGCTACCCTTTAACTTTTTACCAAATAACCAACAATCTTATAACAAAAAATAATTTCACAGCCAAAAAGGTCAAAAAAGAATTAAATAGATTAGTAGATTCAAGGGTAGTAAGGAAAACAAAAGGAAGGTACATATTAAGAGGAGTTCGGGGGTACGATGTTGATAAAAGGAAAAAGATAACTGAGAAAATAATTAAAAAAAATGAAGAAACCATAAAAATTCTAACAAGAGTTCCATGGATAAAAATGATAGCTATAACAGGTTCCATAGCCAATCAAAACGCCGTAGAAGGTGCCGACATAGATCTTCTTTTCATAACTGAAAAAAATAGGTTATGGATTACGAGAGGTTTTGTATTTTTAATATTGAAAACTCTTGGAAAATTGCCTGCCGATAGAGACAAACGGGATATATGCCCAAATATTTTTATAGATGAGAGAAAACTTTCTTGGGCTAAAAAGAAAAGAAACCTGTACGTTGCTCAAAACATTATTTCTATGAAACCCTTAATCTGGAGAGACAATGTGTATTTTGATTTTATGAGAGCTAACAAATGGATACACAATTACTATAAGAATTTTAAAATAAATTATCCTGCGAAAGGAAAAAAGAAGAGTTGCCATAGAAATAGGTTTATGGAAATGGTTGAGTCGGGAGCCGGAAAAATAGAAATATCATACATGAAAAAAGGTGTTACTACAGAAATTGCAAACGATAAGCTTATTCATTTTAATAAAAACGACAGTAGTAAAAAAATCTTATCGGAGTACAAAAAAATCCTCAAAAAAGCTAAAAATTCTTGACAATTGGCACTCCCATTGATAGACTGATAATATAATAGGGTATCAATTTTGTTGAAAGGGGGCGATAAATATGGCAATCGTTAAATGGAACAGATGGGGAATGCCTACCGTTTTTGACGACGAGAATTGGCTATCCCAGTGGTTTGATTCAGGAACTCCTTCTTCAGGACTTGATATATACGAGACAGATGATTCTGTGGTGGTAGAAGCGCAAGTTCCGGGTATAAAAGAAGAAAATATTGAGGTTAACATTGAGGGTAATGTTTTAACTATTAATGCTTCTCAGGAAGAAACGGAAGAACAAAAAAGCAAGAAGAAAACCATATATAAATCTACCCGACAAACTTCCTTCAATTACTCAACTAATCTACCTAGGATAGTAGATTCAACTGAAGCTCAGGCTGAAATTGAAGAAGGTGTAATAAAAATAACAATTCCAAAGTCAGAAAAGGATAAACCGAAGAAGATAGAGGTTAAGAAGAAAAGCAAGTAATCTCTTAACAACAATACAGCTAGTTGAGTAAGAAAAATTTGTTAAGAAATAGGAAGGGGCCCCGCCTTTGGCGGGGCCCCTCTAATATTCACCTAAACCCAAGATTAATACTCAGGCATTTGCATCTGAGGTGTTTCTTCCTTCTTAGGAAGCTCAGTTACAAGACATTCTGTTGTAATAATCATGGTAGCTGCTGATACAGCGTTCTGAAGTGCACTTCTGGTTACCTTAGCAGGATCTATTATTCCGGATTCCACCATATCCACATAATCCATCTTTAAAACATCATAACCGATGTTTTTATTCTTCTCTTCTTCAACTTTTCTTTCTATCTCGGCCAAAACTTTACCGTCATCCATTCCCGTATTTTTAATAAGTAGCCTTATAGGTTGTTCCAGTGCTTTCTCAAGAATACTGATAGCAACTTTTTCATCACCCTCAAGCTTCAAATCCTTTAAAGCATCTCTTGCCCTTATGAAAGCTATACCGCCTCCGGGAACTATCCCTTCTTCGACGGCAGCTTTTGTAGCATTTACTGCATCTTCAACCCTAAGCTTTAATTCTTTTAACTCAGCTTCTGTTGCAGCCCCAACTTTTACAACGGCAACACCACCGCTAAGTTTTGCGAGTCTTTCCTGAAGTTTTTCCTTTTCATATGTAGACGTTTCTTTTTCAATTTGAGAACCTATCATTTTCACTCTGTCTTTTATCTCTTTTTCAAATCCTTTACCCCCAACTATCGTGGTGCTCTCTTTTCCTGAGATAACTCTATCTGCTCTACCTAAATCCTCAACTGTAACCCCGCTTATTTTCTTCCCCGTATCTTCGCTGATAAAAGAAGCTCCCGTAAGTATTGCGATATCTTCCAGAAGAGCTTTTCTGTTATCTCCAAAACCCGGAGCTTTGATGGCGAGAATGTTCAAAACACCCCTAAGCTTATTTACCACCAAAGTTGCCAAAGCTTCACCGTCAACATCATCGCTTATGATAACCATATCTTTTGAAACTTTCATAAGATTTTCCAATAAAGGGAGCATGTCCTGCATATTGGAAATTTTTGTATCGGTGACAAGGATATATGGGTTTTCTATAACAGATTCCATTTTCTCAGCATTGGTAACAAAATAAGGAGAAAGGTATCCTTTTTCAAACTGCATCCCTTCTTTATATTCAAGTTCAATATTAAATCCCTTGGACTCATCAACCGTAATAACACCTTCTTCTCCTACTTTTTCCATGGCTTCTGCAATTATTTCTCCGACTTGATTATTTTGTGCTGATATAGTTGCTACTTGGATCTTCTCCTCTTTACTTGATATTTTTTTGGAAATTTTTGATATTTCCTCTACAACTGCTTGTGAGGCTTTTTCCAAACCTCTTCTCAGTACCATTGGGTTTGTACCTGCCGAAATATTTTTTAAACCTTCGTTAACAACTGCTCTGGCTAAAACCACAGCCGTTGTAGTTCCATCTCCCGCTACATCATTGGTTTTGGAGGCGGCTTCTTTTACTATCTGTGCCCCCATATTTTCAAACTTGTCCTCAAGGTCTATCTCTTTTGCAACAGTTACCCCGTCATTAACAACCTGAGGTGTTCCCCAGCTTTTATCCAGGGCAACATTACCTCCTTTAGGACCTAGGGTAGTTGCAACTGCCTTAGCAAGTTTTTCAACACCCTTTTTTAATTTTTCTCTTGCTTGCTCTCCATATATAATATCTTTTGCGCTCATATTTATTCCTCCTTTAAATTAACTTTCAATTACAGCTAAAATATCTTCCTCTCTTACAAGAAGGAGTTCTTTTCCTTCTATTTTTATTTCTGTTCCACCCCATTTTTTGTACATAACAATGGAGCCCTCTTTAACACCAAGAGGAACAATGTCCCCCTTCTCGTCTCTTTTACCCGGACCTGCTGCAATTATTTTACCTTCTTGAGGTTTTTCCTTTGCAGTATCAGGAATAACTATTCCTGAAGGCAATTTTGTCTCTCTTTCGAGAGGCTCTATTAATAAATAATCGGACAATGGTTTTATATTTTTTATATTTGTCATAATAATTAACCTCCAATTTTTAAACTACTCGGAAATATATATACCACTTTAACACGTAAAATTTCAACTAGGGAATTATTCTTTGAATTTAGCGTAAATTCTCATCTTACCTTCACCAATCTTATCTTGTTTGTATATCTCAATAGCACCAATTTCTCCCGTATTAGAAACATGGGGACCTCCGCAAAATTCTTTACTGAAACTAGACTCTAAACTTTCGCCAATGAAATAAACCTTAACTTGATCAGGATATTGCTCTCCCTCCAAATGTATAGCACCCGAACTTATAGCTTCATCCTGAGGCATTATTTTAAAGTTGACAGGTAATTTTTTCTCAATGACGTCGTTTACTATTCTCTCAACTTCGGATATTTCTGCATCGCTCAATTTCCCTTCATGAGGAAAGTCAAATCGCAGTCTCTCGGGGGTTATGTTGCTGCCTATTTGCCTAACATGATCACCTAATACTTTCCTAAGTGCTTCATTCAATAGATGGGTTGAAGTATGGTATCTAAGAACCTCGTTGCTTTCGTCAGATAACCCACCTTTGAATCTTTTTTCGGCACCTTTTCTGGAAACTTGTTGATGGGAAGTAATAAGTTTTTCAAAATCCTTTTCAATGTCGTCCGCTAGTTTTTCATCTATCTGAATTTTTTCCTTTAAATCCTCTATGAACATTTCTATTGGGTAACCTTGGGACTGATATAAGTCAAAAGAAATTTTTGCAGGTTTTAAAACTTCAATTCCCGATGAATTAACTCTCTCATTTAGATCGGAAATATTTTCTATCTTTTTATAGGATTCCTTTTGCCCTTCGTTTAATATTTTTAGAAATCTTTCTTCTTCAAGACGGAGATACTTTTCAATAAAAGATTGGTTATCATTAAGCTCGGGGTAATCTTGAAAATTTTCTTCTACAACTATTCTTGATAATCCGATTAAAAAAGGTTCGGTAATCCCAACGTTTCTACCCTTCCTAATAGCTCTTCTTATTAACCTTCTTAAAATATATCCCTGATCAACATTCGAAGGAGCTATACATCTTTGATCTCCAAGTATAAATACTGATGCTCTAGTATGGTCAGATATTATCCTAACTGAATTCTCGTCAGGGGAAACTGATATTTCTTTGATTTTCTTTATTAAGTTTTCATAAATATCTATTTCGTAAACATTATTTTTACCGTTTAAAACTGCAACGGTTCTTTCAACTCCCATACCGGTATCAACATTTTTTTGTTTTAGGGGTACATATTTTCCATCAAGCGTTTTCTCGTATTCCATAAAAACGTTGTTCCAAATTTCAACCCATTGTCCCGAGTCTTCTGCCGAATCCAAACTCGTGGTTTCACCATCTCCGGTCCAATAGAATATTTCAGTATCGGGTCCACACGGCCCTGCATTTCCCACAGGTCCCCACCAATTATCTTTTTTTCCTAGGAAAAATATTCTATCTTCTTTTATTCCCAATTTTTTCCAAATATCTGCGGAAACTTCATCTTTCGGAGCATCCTCATCACCTGCAAAACAGGTGACCGCTAATTTTTCTATAGGGATGTTTAACTCTTTTGTCAAAAACTCAAAACTCCATGAAATAGATTCTTCTTTCCAATAATCCCCTAAGGACCAATTCCCCAGCATCTCAAAAAAAGTTCCGTGAGTATCGTCGCCTACTTCGTCTATGTCATCTGTTCTCAAACATTTTTGTACGTTTACAAGTCTGTTACCAAGAGGGTGTTTTTCACCTAAAAGATAAGGAACTAAAGGATGCATACCGGCTGTAGTAAAAAGCACGGTCGGATCATTTTCAGGGACTAGGGAAGCTGAGGGAATTACTGCATGCCCTCTTTCTTCGAAGAATTTTAAATATTTTTGTTTTAGTTCTTTTGTAGTCATTTTTTATAGATTAAAACAACCAAATCTCAATGTTGATATTTTACCACCATCGTGATAATTTATGTACACATGGCTGTATCTACTATAAGCAATGACGAAAAACCGTTCTCAACTGCCTTAATTTACTTCCTAGGTGTACTGGGAGTTGCCCTTGTTGTTTTCTTCGGCGGAGAGCTGATAAGAAACTTAACAGGGCTTGGAAGTAAATCAGCTCTTGAAGTAGATGTAGAAAATGGAGTCGCCCAAGTTTTAATAAATGACAAAGTTGTGGGAGACACTCCTTTTAGAACCCAAAATATTAAACCCGGTCAAAATATTGTAACTGTAAGAAACGAGCAAAGGCAGTATCAAACCGAACTAAAATTCTTACCTTCAAAAAATGAGGTTTTATACACCACGGTGATAATTAGAGACTTAGGTATTTCGGATACATTTTCTTCAGGTCAGGAATCATGGTTTGAAAAAGATGGTTCCGAAAATACTGTTAGGATAGTTTCAGAGCCATCGGGAGCTACTGTGTTCATAGACGGTTCAGACATAGGTACCACACCATTTTCATCAGGTGCTATAACAAGCGGGGAGTATGATCTCGCAATATCATTTCCGGGCTATCGTACTGAAAGATCCAGAATAAGTATTCAAAAAGGCTACACTTTAAATATATCGGCAAAGTTATTCCCTATTCCCGTTACTCCATCGGTAGATGTTTTCGAGGGATCAGAAAATCTTTACAACGTTACAATAGATAATCCAAGGATAACCTCGGACACAAGAGATTGGGTAAAGGGATTAATTTACTGGAATATTACAGAGGGAATTAATATAGATAATGTAGGTTTAAACAGAGAAAAGGTGTTTGATTATTTCATTGACTACCTGGGAAATATTTACGATATGAATGGAAATCCGGTAGTTGCAGAAGATGATTTTGAGAGACTTAGAGACTTAGGTAGGGGTGCTTATCTTGGAACCCCGTCTACGGGAGAAGGAATAACTACCGAAGCCAGACAAGCACTTGAGACACTTTCTAATCTGGGAGTCGAGCCTGTAAAAATATCCTCTTCTACAGCAAAAATTAAACCGACACCTTTGGGTTGGCTAAGAGTTAGACAAACCCCCAGCTTAAATGGTACTGAGCTAACAAGAGTAAATTCAGGAAATACATATAATGTTCTGGACGAGCAAGAGGGGTGGGTAAAAATAAAGGTATCGGAAACTATTGAGGGTTGGGTTTCCTCAACATACGTGGAACTATCTGAGTAAATCCGACCACTCCAAAAGATCGGGTCTCAATTCTTCTATTCTGAATAGACTCTTTTCATAACTTTCATTTAAACCTAATCTTTTTTCATATCTTGCAACAGCTAGTACTACACCGACATCATTCCAATACTCTCCTTTTACCATATCAAAAAATTCAGATGCTTGAGAAATATATTTTTCATCAATGTTACCTTCACCCGGAGCTATAGAAACATCCCTAACTCCTAAAAAGTAGTAAATAGGAATAGAGTTCCTTAAAGTAACTAAGTTATAAGGATTTAAATCCTCTGCTTTTTTAAGGTCATCAAGTATTAATGATTTTATCTCTTCAGTATTTTCCGAAGAAACAAGATAAACAGTTCTTATTTTAGCTCTGCCTCGGTAGTAGTTAGGCTCATAGGGATTTATTTGTATCGCTTTATCTGCAAAATTAATAGCTTGATCTACCTGACTTTCCCCTGCTAAATCCTGAGATTTTCTAAAATGAACATCTGCAAAATAAACCTCCGATATTTTATAAACAAAAATGAAATAAACTAACCAGACAGGTACTAAGTAAATATACTTTTTGTCTTTAACTATGGTAATAACTTTCTTCTTTTTTGATTTAGATTTCTTATCTATAAATCCCTGTCGAATATACTCATCAGATATGCAAAGGAAAAACCAAAATAATAAACTAGTAGAAACAACCGGCCAACCGAATAAATTCGATATACCAAAAGCTACAAATGACGGTGCTAAATAACCGGGAGATTTTTTTATTAACTTAAACATCAAAACTACAAAAATTATCAAGAAAAAAATTCCGGACTCGGACCACATTTCCAAGTAATAATTGTGGGGTTTATTAAAAACAAAATCCCATTCCGAAGAATAGTTTAACTCCCTGCTCCTGAATGGCTGAAAAGCGTATGGAAATGTCTCCGGTCCTGACCCGAAGAAAAAAACTTTAGAATTTGAAAAAATTAGATCTAAACTACTTTTCCATAGTTCAATCCGAATAAAGCCTGGGTCGGACAATGTATTTTCAACTCCCTGAGCATAAACTTTTTTTAGAATAAATGTTTGTTTTTTTAAATCTACAAAAACATCGCTTATCTTATCTTTAAAAATCCCTAAATTTGAGAAAGAAATAAAAATAGAAATTGCAGAAAACATAATTACTCTTCCCTTTATATCTTTAACTTTATTTTCGGTTTTCCACATTTTGATTAATACTAAAATCACAGCAACAATAAAGCTAAAAATCCCGGATGTGGAATAAGAGACCCAGAGACAATAAAACCCAAATACATATACTGCAAACCATACTTTATATCTTCCCGATTCCTCTGTAAGTAGAAAATAAACTACCAAAGGGAGAAGCATTGCAAGATACTGGGCTAACCAATTAGGCTGACCTATTGATGAAAATGCTCTGACTGTTCCATTGAAATACTGAGACAGGCCCAAAAAGCTTATAGGTAATATCGTGAACAATGTAATTTTCAATATTTTCTCATAATCATCTTTGTTTAATTTATTTATTCCTACAAAATACAGACCGAAGAAAACCAAGTTGGACAATAAACTATCGTTAAACCTTGAGTAATAACCAAAAAACGAAGTGTATAAGTGTGATGAAAGTAATGTTGATATTAAAAATAATGTAAGAAGGGCTAAAACTAGGGGATGAGGAGTTTTAATCTCAAACAGATTTATTAAATAATCAGATACAAAGAAAAAAATAATAAAAATACCTAATAGGTATATAAAGTACATCTTGGGAAACTCAAAAAGCTCGTTTGTATTACTAACAAATATCAGCGGGGTGAAAAACAACAGTATCGAATAGAACATTAAATATGGCTTTTTTAGAATATCCTTGATTGACTCGAGTATTGTCATAGTAGTAATATGATATCAGTCCTGCTAATAATTTTCCCATATTTATGACAGCAGGAAAAAATAATTATGCTGTCCAAAGCACTGGTAAAATTAATTGATAAAGCTATAATACCGGCTCTTCTGCTGTTGTCCTCAAGAATTGTCTCCATAATACTGGTAGCAAAATACTATGGAATAAGTTTTAAAATCGACAGTTCGGGCTTTGTTTTTCAAAATTCTTCCGATTATGTAAAAGTAAATTCTTATTCAGCATTAATAATGACTTTCATGCTCGTGATAGGTCTTGGTTATGTGGTAATAAAATCTCTCTTTTTTCATGAATCTCACATAAAACCTACTTTTACGGCAAGACTTTTTTCACTAAAGGCAGAGTCTTTTATACAAAACTCTTACGAAATATATACACAGGGAGCTATTTGGCTTTCTTACTCATACCTTCTTCTTATCGTATCAGGAATTATGTCGGCGTCTGGATTGATGTATAGCTGGGTTTTCTACGTAATTTTAGGAATCACTTTATCAACAACTTTGATATTTATTTTAGATATGGAAGAAGAAATAAAAATTAAAAAAGAAGATAGTGTTGAATATGATATGGATAGAAGTTTTATAGAATTACCGGGAGATTTAGAATGAAAATTTTTAAAATAGTCATGAATCTAACTTTACTAATAATGCTTGGAAGTATGCTGCTTCTGCCCACCGGAATCATGGGATTAATGAAATTTGAAGAAAGCCCCTCGGTATTATCAGCTCAAGATGAAAGAGTACAAGTAAATGTTGAGGGTCCCGGTATAAGATCTTTAGACGATCCTGAGGCAAACGTACCTGAGGACATTATGGAATTAATACTGAGAATGGAAAGAGAGTATTACCAAACACAGGAACCTGAATTTGTGGAGGATGTTGAAAGAACAGAAGAGCAGGAAATAGAAATAGTACCTGAACCAATTGATTTAGAAGAAGATGTAGAAATATCAGAGAACGAGTAAAACTATTCTTAGATTTTTATAATCCCGGCAAAAAGAAGGTAATAAAAGCTGTAATTGAGGCCCAAATTAACACTGTTACAAGAAGCGGTCCATCAGACAAAAGAACTCTTTCGGGGGACTCCCCCTCTTCCTTTTCATATATCACATATAAATATCTTGCTATCCCGTAAATAACGAGGGGAATAGTTAACATCATTAATTTTGGGGTTTTAAGAACTACAGGCAAAAAATCCGCCAATACTCCGCTAACTTCGCTTGGAGATACCATAAATGTAAATAGCGAGTATGTGAGTATGGTATAAGCAGATGACATAGATATCATGCTATCAAGCAAAGTATCGGGGTAATGTCTGAGGGTTTTTCTTGTTTGAGTCTCTTTTGAATCCCCCGAGAATTTTGCCAAAATAGTTTTCTCTGACCTTCTCTTTCCAAAAGCAAGAAGCATTGAAATTCCTATTGTTGTAAGAATAAGCCAAGAAGATATAGATGTTCTGGATGCAAAACCGCCTGCAAATACTCTTATTATGAAACCCGTAGCTACTATCAAAGAATCAAGGATAATTACATTTCTAAAATAAAACGAATAAGAGAGTTGTATAACAACATATACGATAAGCATTACCGAGAAAAAATCCTCTAAAAAAATAAACGAATAGATTATTGAAGAAGATATCAACAAAAAGGATATTATCAAGGCAACAACCGGGGAAAGATCCCCCGATGCTATAGCTCTGTTCTTCTTTATAGGGTGTAACCTATCCTTCGGTGCGTCTATAACGTCGTTTAAAAAATAGGCGCCGGAGGATACAGCACAAAAAGCTGCGAAAGCTCTTATAGACCAAAGAAAGACCTCTCCATCCAACAAGGTACCGGCGAAGAAAGGCGCCGCAAATATGCTAAAGTTTTTTAGCCATTGCCTCGGTCTGGCAGTTCTAACTATGTGGTATATTTTCCTTATCATTATGTTGATAATAGGGCTTTTATCCAATTTTCTCAAGTCTCAATTTCATAACCAAAACCCCTTCTGGTTTTAATAGCACCCTCCCCCTCAGTATTAACTAGCTTCATTCTTATATTTCTTATATGAACTTCCACTGTATTACTAATTACGTCAATTCCTTTTTCCCAAACATGTTCTAATAATTCCTCCTTAGAAACCATTCTCCCACGATTTATCATCAAATACTCCATCAGGTCAAATTCTTTTCTCCTTAAATAAATATAAGTTTCTCCAGCAAAAAATTTCTTATCTTTCATATTCAATGATAGGTTGCCGGAAGATATAGTGTTTTGACAATTTTTTGAATTTCCGTTTCTTCTTGTTAAAACATTAATTTGAGCTAATATTTCGTAAACGTCTATCGGTTTAAAAATTATTACGTCAACCCCGGCATCAAAACTCCTTACTCTATAGGCACAGTCATTATTATCGGAAATTAATACTATCGGAGTCTCCACCTGCAGACTTCTTATCATTGAGCATAATTCCAAACCGCACATATCAGGTAATTCTGAGTTTATAACAATAATGTCATACAAATTGCACTCGGATAAATATATGGAACTGGGCTCGTCAGACGCTATATCAATAATATAATACTTCTCCAACTCGGGGATTAATTTTTCTATGTCTTCTTTGTTGCAACTTATTAACAATAATCTCATTTTTATAAACAACTTAGAATATTTTTACGGAAGAACATTAAATTAAAATTAAAAAATGGGTAAAAAACTAATGGGACGATAAATTACCTATGTAATAGTGTTGGGTTCTTTCTTTTTTAAACCTAAGCTCACATTGAGAGTCACAATAGCAAATGCCACCACACCCATAATTACAAAAGTTAATTTAAGAACTATTCTTTCTGGAGAAAGTAATCCGATTAACCCGAAAATACCGGTCGCGAACCAGTAAAATAGGGCTACTTTACCAACACCCCAACCTTTTTCTAACAAAATATGGTGAAGGTGTCCCCTGTCGCCTTTGAATGGATTTCTACCTTTCAAAACACGCCTGCTAACTGTAAATAGTGCGTCTAAAAAAGGAACGAGTAGAATAAGTACTGACACTGCAATTTTTGCTTGAGCTAAAATTGCTAAGCTCGCAATAACCAAACCCGCTGACATAGCTCCAAACCCCCACATTATCTTTGATGGGTGCCAATTGTATTTTACTGAACCAAAAGATGCTCCGGCGCTTATCATTGATAAAATAGCTATATGTTTTTGAAAAATCGTAATATCATCGAACCTGAGAGCAAGGAGTGATATTAAAATTGACGCAATACCTACTATGCCGGGAAATTGACCATCGACTCCGTTAGACCATGATAAAACGTTCATTAACCAAACAACCCACAATGTTGTCAGTAAAATAGGAACTACCTGAATAGAGTTACTCCCCATACTAATCTGAAAAATATTCAGGTCAATGATTCCACCTGAAGGGTTGCTAACGTTGTATATAATAACTCCGGATAAAACTACCGGAAGAACACTTACAAATAATAAAAATAGTCTTAGAACAGGATTCTCCATAAATCTGTACCCTGACTTTGGGTGGGTATTTTGATAGTCATCAATAATCCCAAGTATTGCAGTCATAAAGATAGAAATGTACACACCGTATAGTTCTTTTTTGAAGCCTACAAATATTATTGCAAGTAATAGAAAAACGATAGCATAGACAAAACCTCCCCCTCTTGCTGACGGTGCCTGCAATATCATTCCCGGATGGTCGTGAACCTTGGGATTTGTAATTATCTTTCTACTTTTAGCGTATTCTATGAAATAGGGCATGAGAATTCTCATTAAGAAAAATGCTAATACAAAAGACGGAAGTAGGTTAACGTATTTAGGATCAATAATAGCTTCAAAAGGAACAGAAGATATTCTTATAATTCTTAGTACAGAACCGATCAGAAAAAGGTTCACAAAAAAAATAAAATACCAAACAATGTCCTCTAAATATCTTATATAAAATTTGTTGAGAAGGGTTAGTAAAAGACCAAATATATTTATCCCCAAGCAAATTAGAGGTATCAAATATAAATTGCTTTTAGATGCAAGTTGTGTATCACCCCATGTTCTGGTGTACCAAAAGGGAATCTCATCGTTTATATAAAAAAATCTTAATAAAATATATATGAATAGAAAAATAGATAGGAGAGAGTTTAAAGTAAAACCTGAGAGATTTTTATCTTTTAATTTTTTCGAAATGTAATCGGTTGTTTTTGATATTCTTTTAGCTATTTTCATACCTACCTTACTTTTGGCGTGTGATAAAGGTCTTTAAACCTTTTACCAAATATCAACATGGTTTGAGCATGTATCCAAGGAAAGAAAGAATAAGTTAGTAAATTAAGCATTATCAACGGCCCTTCAAGATAAGTTAAAAATCTTCTGAATTTAGACCATTTCTCAGGAGGGGGAACTGAGAATTTTTTTCTAAAATACACTCCTGGTATCATGAAAACTAGAGTTAGAGTAAGTATCAAACTTGTTATCTTTGGTAAGCTATAAGCAAAACTGGATTGTTTTACATAGGGATTAACCAGTGTAACTATTGCAAAACCAAATGTTATCAAAAACACTATATTAACCAACAGAACTCTTTCCTTCATATGCCTTACCATCCATTTGATCTTTTTAGATGTTTTTATCTCACTTTTTTTTAAAAATCCCTTTACGGAAAGTGGAAAATCTACAACACCCCATCCCCATCTTAAAAGTTGTTTATATAAGCTTTTATAAGAATCAAGATAATTTTTACCTTCAACAGCGTCAGCTGAATAAGGAATAAAGTGGGCCCTTCCTTCAAATTCACCATTTCTTGCAAAAAAAGCTCGCCAATAGAATATTGTGTCATCGGCACCTAGAGAAACATCAAAATAATTTGCGTCAATAAGGGTTTGCAAAGAAACAGAGAAAGCGGAAAAACATTTTCTAACTCCTCCTTTTGAAACAGTCCAATCAGAAATTACACCCAAAGTTACTGCATTAGCCTCAAGTCTCATCATCAACGGAACACGCCACAAATTATTATCAAAAAGAGGGACAGCGGAAGAGTAAAAGTGATTATCTCTTTTATCTGTAGTTAGATACAAATGGGTTAACCTGGATAAATAGTGTGCATGTAAAACATGGTCTGAATCAAGATTACTAAAAATATAATTTCTTAAATTTTCGTTTTTATTTTTCAACTCCTCTACTGCATGAGATGTACCCCAAGCACGATTAGCACCCCCATCTCCTATCGCCTCTCCGGGGATTCCTGCAGGATGTATAAAAAACATTAAATCACTGAGATTTTTTTCTCTTTCTCCAACAACATTTCTTATCCTCTCGATAACCTCATTTGAATATTTCTGCTCTACCGTAAAAACTAAACATATTTGAGATATAGGAAAAGATTGGTTTAAAATACTGTCAATTGAATCTTTTAAAACAGCTTTGGGTTCATTCACAACAGGAATTACAAGAATGTGTCTCACATCTTCCAATGTCGGAGGGAGAGTTTCCTTCTCGGGAAGTGAAAAATAATCAAGTTTTCTACACTCTAAATACCAATCAAAGGACATTTCCTCTTGGTATATTCTATACCCTACAAACAAACCCTTGCTGTGGCTGTATGCCATGTAGGTCCAGTAGACCGTAAGGAATGTAAGCATATAAACAATTGCAGGGGGATACAAAAGACCGAGCCATATAGGTGATGTCAAAAGGCTCCAAGTTAAAACTCCCAGAATTATCTCAAGACTTCTATGTACGAGTCTATCGTGCTTTTCTACAAATTTTTGTATCATAATTTAAAAAGAGAGCAGGTGTTCGCATAAGAACGTTCGGATACTTCTTCAAATGTTTTTTGTTTTACCTGTGCGACTTTCTCAGCAACGATTTTAACATATTTAGGATAATTAATCTTTCCCCGAAGCGATTGCGGGGGCAACCAAGGAGCATCTGTTTCCACTAAAAATCTATCTTCCGGAACTTTTTTGACTACATCTAAAAGATTTTCTTTATTAGGGTATGTAATCATGTTTGTAAAGGAAATATAAAATCCGATATCCAATACCTTTTTTGCGAAATCCCAATCAGAATCAAAACAATGAACTACACCAATCAAATTGGAGTTCAAATGTTCTTTTAATATTTTTAGTAAGTGTTCGTCACCATTTCTATTATGAACTATCAAAGGGAGATTATTTTTCTTAGCAAATTCAATTTGTTTTCCAAATAAAATAAATTGTTCTTCCAATGGTCTGGAATCATCTATGTTAGAAATGTCTATCCCACACTCCCCGACCGCTACTATTTTTTTAGACATATTCAAATTCCCTTCAAGAGAATCCATAAGCTCGGGTATGGGTGAGGTTCTGTTTTCGTGAGGATATATCCCTATAGAACAAAAAACTTGAGGATATTTATTTGCTGTCTCAATTGATTTTATATTCTCTTCAACAGATGTTCCGATATTGATAAATTTCTCAACACCAAAATCTTTTGCCTCCGCTAATATATCATCCACACTAATATCATATCTTTCATGAGGAAGGTGACAATGAGAATCTATAAGCATTGTATTACTCTATCAATTTTTTGAACTCATCACCATCTATTGTTTCTTTTTCCAAAAGTTTTGATGCAACCTTATCCATCTTTTCCCTATTTTCAATTAAAATTCTTTTTGCTTCCTTATAGGATTCGTCGACTATCCCCGAAATTTCAGCATCTATCTTTGCCGACATCTCCTCACTTATGGATGCACCTTCCCCAAATTCTTGAGCCAACCAAGAAAATTCACTTCTTGCCTCATAAAATATTGGGCCTAGGGGGCTCATACCATACTCCGTAACCATTTTTCTGGCAAGTTCTGTGCATCTTTTAATATCCTCGGAAGCTCCTGCTGTGAATTCACTAAAAACTGTGTCTTCAGCGGCTCTACCACCGAGCATGGTGGTAATAAGTGAAACTATTCTTGTCTGTGTAAGCTGGTATCTATCTCTTTCAGGAGGTAAATCCGTGTGACCTAAGGTTTGACCTCTGGCTACTATGGATACTCTTTGTACGGGATCCATGTCTTTTACATTTGCCGCAACTATTGCATGACCTGCCTCATGGTATGCAGTCATTCTTTTTTCCTCTTCGGACTGAAGAGTTCTTCTTTCAGAACCGATTGTTACCTTCAAAGAAGCTTCATCTAAATCTCTTTCTGTCACTGTTTCTCTATCTTCTCTAGCGGTTAAAATTGCAGCTTCATTCAACATATTCTCTATGTCGGCACCGCTAAATCCAACTGTTTTCCTTGCTAATTTTTCAATGTCAACGTCGGGATCTATTGGTTTACCTTTCATGTGTATTTTTATTATTTCTTCTCTGTCTTTTAAATCAGGTGGGGGAATTATTATTCTTCTATCAAATCTTCCCGGTCTAACTAAAGCCGAATCAAGCATATCGGGTCTATTTGTTGCAGCTAAAACTATAACGTTTGTTCTAACGTCAAATCCGTCCATCTCAGTTAATATTTGATTTAAAGTTTGTTCTCTTTCGTCATGACCCCCACCGATACCCATTCCCCTCTGTCTTCCAATAGCATCAACTTCGTCTATAAAAATTAAACTGGGTTGTTTTTCCCTTGCCATTGCAAAGAGATCTCTTACACGGGACGAGCCTACTCCAACCAACATTTCCATAAACTCACTACCTGCTACACTAAAAAATGGAACTTCAGCTTCACCGGCGATTGCTCGGGCTAATAATGTTTTTCCAACACCCGAAGGTCCTACCAATAAAACTCCTTTTGGTATCCTAGCCCCAAGTTTTCTGTACTTAGCCGGGGATTTCAAAAAATCAACGATTTCCGACATTTCTCTTTTTGCCTCTTCACATCCTGCGACGTCATTGAAAGTTATTTTTTGCTGACCTTTTGCAAAAAGTCTGGCACGAGATTTTCCAAATGACATTATGTCCCCGCTTTGACCTCTAAGTTGTCTTAAAAAGAAGAACAGTATTAAAAGCGGAAGCCCAAACATTAATATAGGAGAAAGTATTTCGCTGAAGGTTGCTTGCTGTCTTACTTCTAATTTACCGGCGATTTTTGATCTATCTACTTCATTGTTACTCAATATTTGATCAAAACTTATTGAGTTTTCTTTTTTTGCGTAAACTCTTGTACCATTCCTTTCCAAAATTTCGATTTTATCGTTTATAACTGTTATATCCTGAACTTTTTCTTCTTCTATTAGCCTTACTGCCTCACCTATAGATATCTCTTCCTGCGTAAAAGAGGAATCTTGAAACCCTGCAAAGACCAGATATATTGCTAAGAATAGAAATATGTAGAAGAAAATGTTGCTGAAAATATTGGGCTTTTTAACTTCTATTACCATTTTGTTAGGTAGTTTTATTTTTTTGGTTTTTCCGTTTTTCTTCTTTTTATTATTTTCTTTTGAGTTTTTTTGTTTTTTTTCTGCCATAGCCTAAAGAGTATACCACGAGTCTGAAAAGAATATTTACTATTAATAATAAATATCATAGTATAGCTATATGGAAAATCTAGAAATACAAACTCCTGCAAACGAGGAAAAACTAGTACGTGTGGAACCTGTAAAAGATGAGAATGGAAATGAAATAGGATTACCTTATACAGTAGATGGAAACAGAATTTTCGACGTACCCATAAGAAATATCAATAACTCTGAGGGGGATTTTCTTGTCCCATACACTCCCGAACACCTTACATACACCTTAGAACAAATTAGAGGAAAATTTCCCACTAAGGAATTGGAAGAAGAATGGGTTGCAAGTTTGATAGAGGCTTACAACCGAAGCGTGGAAAGTTATCACAGTCCCATATTGAAAAATGGTAGCATAATATTTAGTCAAGGATATTATTATAATCCTGATGGATCTACACAATACGGTGGAGAAGCGTTGAGTCATACACTTATTTATCAACCACTTCCAGGAGAATTTCATGCGTTCAATGTATCGGGTACTCTAGGGTTAAAAGTGAGAAGATTATTTGAACAAGGATTATTGACTAAAGATGTTATAGATTTTTTCATAAATCAACCAAATTCTGAAATCAGAACAATGGGTTTACATGAGCTTTGTCATAAGTTAGGCACCGAATACCATGATGGTACTTTGAGTATGGAATTCCCATATGAAAATAATGTGAATGAAATAGAGAAAAAATTTAAACTTCAAAGTAATCATACAGTTCATATAGAAATACTTAAAACAATTAAAGATGCCTTAAGAAAGAGTGGAAGAATTCAGAAAGAAAGTGACCCAGAAATCGAAGCCTCTTACAAGAAAATTTAAAAAATCCAAAGCTATTTTTTAACCTGCTTAAACTTTGCTTAACATTTAATCTAAATAGGTCTGATTATATTCAATACAGTCACTTTTCGTTGTTTATTATAAAACTCAGTAACAGAGGAAGATAAGCTAAAAGAAGCCAGATGATTCCAATGGGTGGACGGGGTCCAAGTAAAAAATTTAGGAAAAAACTTATACTTTTAAAAACAATTTGCCGATCTTAAATTTTCTTAGGGCTGATCACCATCTCGGCGTAGCCTTGGCGAAGACGGATGGTGCCAATGGGTGGACTTGAACCACCGACCTAGCGCTTATGAAACGCCCGCTCTGACCCCTGAGCTACATTGGCAAATATACTTAGTGTCTACAATGTGATTATATCAAAAGAATAATAAATCAAAAAAGTGAGGGTTTTGGTAAAGTACTACTCTCATATATTTTGTATTCCCATTCAACTGGATTTGATTTTTTATCGATAAAAAAACATACTTCTTGAGATATATCCATAGCAAGGGGAGAAATTACCATGCATTCACTGTTTTGAATCTTTAACAATTCAGGCGGTTCAACTTGATAATATTCTCTATTGAGACCTTGATTTTCAACAAGCTCTATCGTAATAAAACCATCATCAACAGAAACAACTTTATATCTATTATTCGGAATACTAGAAATAGGATAACCTTCCTGACTGATAAATTCTGTCTGACTAATATAATCTTCTTGTTGATGTGTTAAATAAAAAGTTTCCCCAACATTCGGAATTTTACCTGAAAAAATTACAATTCCAGATGATATCTCACTTTTATTCTTCAACCAGAATAGCAGTAAAGCCACAAGAAAAAAGGATAATAAAAGCACTGATAACCTGAGTAACATTTTCTTTCTCATAAAACTAACTAAGATTATATCACTTATTTTTTGAAGAAAATAAAGAAATTAATAATATTTTGAGAGGAAATTTTCTTTGGCCCGCCAGGCGTAGCTCGAAGAGCGAAGACTGGCCTTGCCAACCGAAGCTTTAGCGTAAGTTGGTTGCGGGACCTGGACTCGAACCAGGACCCCCGGATTATGAGCCCGGTGAGGTGCCATTCCTCCATCCCGCGTCGTTTTCAAATACGTCTGTTAATCTAACAGATAATGTATTCTAAGTCAAAAATGCTTAATTATCAAAAAAAAGCCTGTACCATGAATACCAATTACTATCTTTTTTATCATCTTCGTAATTAAAATCAGATTCCGAAAGAACATTTTCAGAAGAACTTTCTCCTCCCATCACAACATAAACTTTCTCCCCCGGCTTTATTAAATTCAACTCATTTCTGGCCTTCTCCTCAACATATTCATCTGTCTTTTTGTAAGTTATCTCCTTTTCAATTTCCGATTTCTTTTGCTCTAATAATTCAACTTCTTCTTTTAACTCATCCAACCTATCCTCGCTTTCTAAAACATCAAAGGTGGACTTAATAAAACTTACCGATAGTATGATAAAAAATATTGCTCCCAGTAAATACTTGTACTTATTCATTTTGGACATTAAACCCATGATAGTGAATAAATTGACAGTTTTCAATCCCTTTGATATTATAAGCCCATAGGATTTATTTGTTTTAATTTTCTGTTATAATGTGCCCCGTTCGAAAGTAATTCTGCTTAAAAAATTATTATGAAATTAGAAACAGCTCACAAAAAATTTATAGAAAAATTAAGATCCGAAGGAAAATCGAAAGCCACGGTAGTTGCTTATAATAAAGATATTGAACAGATACGTGAATTTTTATCTGAAAAAAATATTACTGATGTTGAAGGTATGAAGATTGAACACCTCACATCTTTTATGAAAAGCTTGGAGGAAAAAAATTACACTCCTAAGTCTATTTCTAGAAAAACAAATGCTACAAGAACTTTTATTAAATATTTGGCAGGAGAAGGTTATCTTAAAGAAGACATATCTTCTCAATTAAAACATCCTAAGTTTGAGATGGGGGCTCCTAGGATTTTATCTAAAATGGAGTATAGAGCTTTAAGAGATTCTGCAAAAGATGATGTAAGAAGTTATGCAATGATAGAGACACTTCTACAGACTGGCATTACTATTTCCGAACTAGCAGGAATTAGCATGGAAGATATTGATATAAAAGGAGAAACAGGTACTTTGTTTATTCCTAAAAGAAATAATAAAGATGCAAGAAATGTTCCTTTAAATAAAGCGGTTGTTGAAGCGATTACAAAATACATAGAAAAAGGAAGGCCTGATGTAAAAGGTTCTTCTAATGATCTTTTTATTACAAAAACAGGAAGGTCTCTTTTGATAAGAAATATTAGATCTACTATTGATAGGTTTTTTAGGATAGCAGGAGTTGAAAATGCAAAAGTAAATGACTTAAGACATACTTTTGTAGCCCATCATTTACAAAATGGGGTTAATATTTCTTATTTAGCAAAAGTATCAGGACATAAAAGAGAATCTACTACGGAAAAATATCTTGAATATATTGAGAAACCGGAGAAGATGGAAAAAACTGAGCTGTCTGTTTTATAAACAAACTTCTATTTAGATTTAACTAGGGAAACGACCTTTACAGGTCGTTTTTCATTTTTAAACAACAATCTTATGCAAAACATAAGAAACTATCGCCAAAACAACCGAGAAAAGCATAGCTGTCCAAAATGTATCAACAGTAAAATCAGGTATAAGTATCGATGCAAATAAAACTATTATAAGTTAGTAATTCTAATTGCCCTCTTCTATACCAAGTCTATTATCCAAAAAGGTAATAATATTCTCTAGGCCTGGTTTTATCTTGCTATCTCTAGCCTCCACAAGAAGTTTTTTCGTTTCTTTAATCTGACTTGCAACCATTTCTAGATAACCGGATGTATCAAACCTGGAATACCACTTTGACCAAGCAGAGTTAGTGTCTGAATTGATAACTATTCCTGAAGTGTCATAACCTTCTGCATTTAAAACTTGGTCAAACGCCTTATCCTCAAATTTATCTTTTAACTTGTAGGATAAAGTTGCACCATCATTATCTTTTTCCATTTCGTAAAGGTTTTTTAAAAAAATCGGATTTACATCAATATCCATAAGAAATGACGGCCTATTCATCACATCATAAAATACTCCCTCACCGCCAGCAGAAGTAGAATTATCTGACAACTCAAATGTAATTGGGCCTAATTTTTCGTGTATTAAAGTAGTACGCACAATATCTTGGCTTCTAAATTCCTCTTCTCCGCCATAATCATAAATAATAATATAGCTATCACCAACAGGATCATATTTAACGATATCTTCCAGACCATACTTTTGAACAATTGTTGTAAACACTTCTTTGTTTAATTCTTGATCCGGAGTAGCAAGAGCTTCCATACCTTTACTAACTTTTCTTTCTGCTTCTTTTTCTAATTGCAACGCTGCATCCTTACCCTCATATGCTTCTGTATATGCCAACTCCTCTGCTAACTTTGGGTCTTTAATAAAACCCTCCTCACCCTCTCTATAATCTATTTCTTCTGCTCCCTTTTTTGAAAACTTCTCTAATATTAAGGCTGCATTTTTTCCCCCAGTTTTCTCTAAATACGCTAACCTCTCTGCTAACCTTGGGTCCTGAATACGCTTATCACCCTTCTCTGCAAGTACTTTGTTGATATCTGTCTCTCTAACATAGATGCTATCAACCGACTCTATGTTTTTATCATTATTATTTTCTGGAATAGGTTCATTCATAGGAAAATTGTAAATGATATAAATTTTAAAGTAAAGGAAAACTAAACAACAATCTTATGTAAAATATAAGAAACTATAGCCAAAACAACCGAGAAAAGCATAGCTGTCCAAAATGTATCAACAGTAAAATCAGGTATAAGTGTGGATGCAAATAAAACTATTATCGCGTCTATTACAAACGTGAATAAACCTAAAGTCAGAATTGTTATCGGAAGTGAGAGAATAATTAGAAATGGTTTTGCAAGCATATTTAAAATAGCTAAAACCAAAGCAACAATTAAAGCAGCCATGAAATTTGAAACATTAACACCTGATAATAAGTATGCAGTTGCGTAAACAGCAAATCCATTTATTAAAAATTTTATTATATTTTTTAACATTAAATAACCTCCTAATGCAATGATAGCACATATTTTTCTTACATATAAAATTCATTAGTTATTTACACTAGTTAATGATAGTGATATATTCCCATTAATATGGAATATGCAACATTAACTAAACAAAATCAAATAACGGTTCCTATGAAAGTACGAGATAAACTCAAACTTAAACCCAGCGATAAGTTGGTTTTCTATGAATCCGGAGACTCCGTAATAGTAACTAAACTTAAATCTATAGAAGATTTTAAGGGCTTATTAAAGGATTATAAAGTTGAATTAGGTAAACAAGGAAACGAAAGTATCTGGTTGGATAGATACATAAGGTATGAAGAACAAGCCGAAAAATGATACTTTAAAAGATAAAATTAGAATGTCAAAAGGAGTTGTTGTAGACACAAACATTCTAATAAGAGCTCTTATTGATGAAAACGCAGAACTATCAAAACTAATTGCAAACTCTGACGAAGTTCATATTCCATTGCCTATTTTTTTTGAAACAGTATTTGTACTAGAGAAATTTTATAAACAACCAAGAGAAACAATTATTGATTATATATTTACTATCGTTTCCTATGAGAATATTTTCACCGATAAAAATAGTCTTAAGGAAGTTCTTTATACTTATGAAAGAAAACAAAACTTAAGTATTATAGATTGTTTTCTATTAACATACGCCAAGATTTATAATTTAAAAGTAAAAACACTGGATAAGGCTTTAAAGAAACATTTAATTAATTGATGGTGGGTGATCCAGGACTCGGTCACAAGTCCAAGTATCTCTACGTCACTGCGTTCCTAGAGCTTCTTGGCTCGCGACCCCCTCTCCTTCGCTACGCTCAGTCCGAATTATTCTCGTCCTGTATCACAGAAAGCTAGCTACCATCCTGCGGATGATATCTACCTTTCTGGTGGGTGATCCAGGACTCGAACCTGGAACCGGGCGTGTATAAGACGCCTGCTCTGCCAATTGAGCTAATCACCCATATTTTATCTTTACCTATCTTCCTCTAGTGTCTTTCGCTCCGCTCAAGTCAAATAATTCTATCTTCTTATGTATAGATTATCTCTGGATATCGCTTCGCTCTATCAGGAGCTAATCACCCGTAATAAACCCAGAGTAAATTAATGTTAACGTACTTTTATTCTCCGTCTTGGTCAACTACGCTTACGCTTGTTGGCTAAAGACGCCTGCTCTGCCAATCTTACCAACGCACTAACAAAAAATTATACCTTTCTTTCATTGTCACTCGCAAAAGCTCGCTATATTTTTCTAATCTACAATTATACGTTGGTAACGGTCGTCGCTTCGCTCCGACAGGGGCTAGTCACCCGTGAACATCTCTACTTACCTTCTTTAATATCTTTCGCTCCGCTCAAATATAATATCAAACTTCCTCAATCAAAAATTCTTCCAAATCTTCCTCTTTTTTCAAGTCTTTTCTTCTCTGGACTATACTATCTTTTTCAATCATATCAAGCAATTCCTCCACTACAACCACTAAAGCATTTTCCAATGTAAAAGCAGTTTCATCAGAGAAATATTCTTTTCCGCTTAGAATCAAATTCACTTTAACTTCAAACTGATCATCAGGAACTGAATTTAAAACTACCCTAGCAAAACGAGACCCTTCAGGTAAATTATCTGTCCTAGCTTCTATCCTTTCAAATTTCTCTTTCGTTAATGCCTCCATGCTTGGAGAGAGATCTATATTATCGGAAGTTATTTGATATTGCATGTCTTTATTTTACCATCCCTTCTGATAAAATGATTTTATGAAAAAACTACAAACATTCTTTTACGTATTTAAGAACAGTATTACTTCTCATAAGTACTACAATGATATTTTGAAAACTAATTTTTGGTTTTCTGTGAAATATTTTATGATGCTTTCTTTTTTTGCATCTTTGGTATTTACAATATTCACAAGTGTAGTAATTATCCCGGGTATGGTTTCGGGTATAAGATCGGTATCTCAAAGTGTAAAAGAAGTATTTCCGGAGGACTTAGTAGTAATTTTTAAAGATGGGGGCTGGGAAACTAATAAAGAAGGCCCCGTTGTAATTCCAATGATTAGTATTGATGAACAACCCCAAGAGTATCTACCGGAAAATATTATTGTTTTTGATAAAGAGGGAACAATAGATAAACTTGAAGAATACAATACCCTTGCTTTATTAAACAACGAGAATATTATTTACAGGAATGAGGGGAATTCCATAACTTCTCAACCAATAAGTAATATTCCTGACTTTACCTTAGATAAATCTACAGTAGATGGGGGTATAGATAATTTGTATAAGTATTTAAGGATACTTCCATATGTTCTTCCTTTGTTTATACTTTTATTTACTTTCTTATTTAACTACATTGGGGGAGCTTTCTTTAGTGTGCTTTTGATAGGCCTTGTTTTGTATGTTATTTCTTTAATATCAAAAACTAAAATACCCTTTGTTTCTGCCATAAAGATTTCTATTCACGCTATGACTGTACCCATAATTTTGCAGTTGATACTTATTCCTTTTCCTGAAATAAACTCATATATTCCCGGGTGGTTTTTTATCTCAACTTTGATTATTTCACTTTATTTTATGTTTAAAATGGAAGATACTGCAGATCTTAAAAAAATAGATAAGTGAGAAATTGAGGATTTTGGTTAGGATTGTTATAATTCGAAAGTTATTCGTTGAAAAAGCAAGTTTTGAGAACAGTCCCCTGTAAGAACCTTTGCCTTCGGCAAAGAACCTTGCATTTGAGCTATAGCACTTCGTACTATAGCGTCAAAAGAAAGTGCCTTGCATTTGAGCTATAGCACTTCGTACTATAGCGTCAAAAGAAAGTGCCTTGCATTTGAGCTATAGCACTTCGTACTATAGCGTCAAAAGTAGCTCAATGCTTTACTGCTTGTGAGATAACTGGGATAGTATAATATATTTACAATTCAATAGTCCCCTGTAGCTCAATGGGAAGAACCGTCTCGCTTCGCTCGAGAACCTTGCGATTGCGCTACAATCAAAAACGTGTTTATTATTTATAATTAAATACGATAAAAATTTGATAAATTAAATGAGAATAGTCCCCTGTAGCTCAATGGTAGAGCGTCCGGCTGTTAACCGGCAGGTTCGTGGTTCGAGTCCACGCGGGGGAGCCAAATATTCAATCCCCTTTTTATCCCTTTATAACAACTAATTAACAAATACCCTTTTCAACCCATCTCGGTCTTATTCGAATAAATTAAAGAAAAGGTATAATTCTATAAATGATATTTAAAACTCATCCTTTCCAAAAAAGAATAAGCTATAAAGGTACAATCGAGGATTTACTAAAACAAGTTGTAAAAGATTACTCATTTGGTAACTACAAAAAACATAAAGTTGTTGGGGTAGGATATGAAGATTTTAATGTTGTTACCGAAACTGACAAAGGAAAATATTTTCTGAAATTTTTTGCAGATTTTAGAGATGATGAGAATTGTCAAAGATACGTAGATATAATTTTATCTGCTATTGAACATAAAGTTAGTCATCCAAAAATATATAAATCAAATCAAGGTTATTTTAATAAAATTAACACACTCGATGGGAAAATAAGATTTATAGCAACAGAATATATCGATGGAAAAACATTTTTTGATTTAGGTTTAAAACCCTCAATTCAGGAAAAAGAGTTTTTAATTAGACAAGCTTCCATAATTAACAGTATGCAAATAGCGCCTAAATTTATTTACGATAGTTGGGCAATAGTAAATTTTCTTCAAGAGTACAAGGAAATTAAAAAACATCTTACTAACGTAGATATTGGATTAATGGAACACTTAGCGAAAAAATTATCCATGGTGAGTATTGAAGATTTACCACATTGTTTTGTCCACGGAGATATTATAGATACAAACGTTATTCGTTCGAAAAACAACAAATTATATATACTTGATTTCTCTGTATCGAATGTATACCCAAGAATACAAGAATTAGCAGTTATGCTTTGTGATATTTTATTTGAACAAAACAAGAATGATTTTCAAAAAACATACGATAGAACACTTGAGGTATATCAAGAAAGCATAAAACTGGAACAAAAGGAAATTGAAACCCTTCCTCTTTATACTCAAGTAGCTCATGCTATGCACATCATTGGCTCCGTTAAATCAGCCTTACAAGATGGAGATTCTATTGAAAACAATCACTGGATGGAAATGGGAAGAGAAGGCTTAGTTTTTACATCAGATTTTTGGAAATGATGCATTTACTCATGCGTATAAACACCAACTCCCCAACAATACTCACTTCCTAATCAATTAGCAAACTCACCCATTTTCACTACATTATCCAACTTATCAATCTCCTGTCTCATTTCTGCCATTAATTTAAAATCTTCAAAAACCTTTATAGAATCAGCTAAATATTTGGTTATATTAAGGTTACGGTCGGCGAGCCATTATCCTGTAGTATTTTACAAAGAAGGGTTAAAATATGCTGGATTAATCCCTACAGATACAATCTATGGACTATCCTGCTTAGCTTCTACACAAGAAAATGAAGAAAAAATATATGAGATAAAACAACGAGATTACGATAAACCATTCATTATTCTTATTTCAAATATTAAAGATTTACAAGAATTTGAAATACCTCTAGCAAAAGATGAAAAAGAAACATTAAAAAATACTGGCCAGGACCTGTCAGTATAATCCTCAAGGTAGACAACAAAAGATATAGATATTTGCACAGGGGAATGGGATCCCTTGCATTTAGACTTCCTAAAGAGAAAGACTTAGTTAACATTATAAAAACAACCGTTCCAATAGTTTCAACCAGTGCAAACACCTCGAACTACCCTCCCATAAACTCTGTATCAGAAGCAAAAATACAGTTTGAAGAAAAATTGGATTTTATGTTGGACAAAGGAAAACTGAATAATAAACCTTCCAAAATTATAAAAAAGAAAATGGTATTGAACACATACTTAGATAGATAAATCCCAACCTAAAAAATATAAACACTAGATTTTACGACGTGTTCTCCTAGAACCTTTTGCTCTATCTTCCTTAAACAGAATCATACCTATATAGACATGTAATAACATGGGGTAGGGAAGAGTAATATTCTAAATCGCAATATTTACTACATTGGCAATATATCACTTTTACATATATGAAATTCGTCATTATTTGAACAAATAAGCATAGAAAAAATTCTAAAAAATTATTATGTTATTTATAACAATTTACGTAGTTATATTAATATATGTCCAAACTGCCCTAACCTGCTCCCCACATAAACCCTAATTATTTTCGGCAACCCCCAAGATTTAATATCAAATAGATATTGACTGAGAGAGGTCGTTAATCATATATAACATGGTAGGACAACTTAAGGTAAGTATTTGAAAATTAATCACAATTAATAAGCTGGCAGTTTATTTATATTTTAGTTATTTTTTATTTGACCTCTTTAATTTAACTCTCACCTCTTCTACACGCCTCCCCCACACAAGATATTGGTAAGTTTAAACACAAAACCCCTTGAGAATTCTTTAAAAATAGATAAAATACCCATGTAAGGAAACGAAAATATGAAAAAAACCAACAACTTAATTAAATATTTAACAGGTCTTTTAACAGTTGTAGGTATGAGATTGATACCCCACCCCCCAAATGTAGAACCGATAATGTCTACAATGATGCCTTTCTCCAAAAAATGGGGTTGGTTAAGCGGGATGTTATTCTGCCTTATATCGGTAGTCCTTTTTGATGTCCTATCAGGCATAATTGGCGTTTGGACATTAGTAACAGCAGGTACCTACTCACTAGTCGGAGCTTTTTCAGGTCTTTATTTTAAAAATAGGGAAAGTAAGATAAAAAACTATGTAAAATTTTCGATTATTGCCACCATATTCTATGATGCAGTAACGGGAATAGGTATGGGGATGTTGTTTTTTAATCAATCTTTTATTACTACTTTTTTAGGTCAAATTCCATTTACACTTTATCATTTAACAGGAAATATTCTGTTAGCAATAATAGTTTCCCCGGCTTTATATAAAAGGGTAGTAAATAATCCAAATTTTGAAACAAACCAAGTTTTTAACAAAATACTCCCAGTTTTTCAAAAGAATACCAATCGATAATACATTTTTAATTTTTAGAGACCTGATCTCAAAATATCCAACGCTTTTAAAAAGTATCCTGTAGTAGTTGCTATCTGCAAGAAAAAGGGTTATAATTCAACAAAACTATCATGAAAAGGAGAAGAGATGGGCAATTACTTCGGCGGTTTATTCGCCATCTTGATGTATTCCAACTGCTGTTTTTCCGCTATTATTGTTGTCTTTTTGGCAATTCTAGCAATTAAATCAGCTAAAGGTAGAGAGGTATTACCTATACTAAGGTTTTTGAGCATTTTGTTAATCATAAGTTCAGTAATATCCTTAGTGAAGCTCTTAATATTAGGACTTCAATCGTCCTTTCTGGAGCTAATAATAAATCTAATTCTTCTTTTTCTATTTATAGGATTTATTAAGAAGAAAAAGGATAAATAGACAAACACAGCACTATTGTTAAAAAAACAAAAGTGCTGTATTTTTTAAATAATTTATTAAAAATTGTATATATTTTGTGTAAAAAACTATATAATTTCCTCATGGCAAGTTTTTATTTATTCCTTAGAAGAAATACAACTGCACTGATGCTTGCAATTATTACTTGTTT
>JAHYJU010000046.1 GCA_019428825.1 Patescibacteria group bacterium
GCCTTTATCCTCATCGTGGATTTTAGATAATTACTATCTGATTAGCCAACAATCGGCAGTTCTTTCAGAAACATTTAAGCCCAAAATATTAAAAAAGCTACCGTTATCAGAGTACGACGATGTCTATTTTCAAATTCATTACATTGCTAAGAAATACTTAGAATTATCTTCTTGCGATTTTACCGAAGAAACGTTAATCCCTTTTCTTAAGGGATATCAAAAGATATATCCATTGTCCAGTCTCGAGCTTTGGGTGTTACCTACTATCATTAAGTATGAATTGTTGAACTCTGTTCTTGATAAGGGTTTGGAGATAAGAGAAAAAATTGAAAATAGTAAATTAGCTGATCAGATAGTTAAGGATATATCAACCGATCTTGATAAGAGTAGGAACCCTGTTAAGAGAGTCAAAAAAGTTATGCGGGATATTGAAGTTAATCCCCATGTACTTCTATTAGTTTTAGAGGACATTAGAGAGCTGGATTATAGGGTGGAAGGTGCGTTAAAACTTATTGAAGGTAAGATACACGAGGAGGATCTTAACCTGGAAGAATTTACTAGAGCCAGTGTTTTAAGAGATTTAGATTTAAAACAAAATTTGAATAATGCCGTAAGCTCAATCCGTGACTTCTCATTCATAAATTGGAGTAAGTTTTTTACTAAGGTAAGTATAGTTGAAAGTACCCTTATAAAAGACCCCGGTAATATTTACGCTCTGATGGATGAAATTAGCAGGGATAGATATAGACACATAATCGAGGACATGAGTGTAAATAGTAGTTTCAGCGAATCCGAGATAGCCCGAAAGGTTGTCGACGCGGCTTCCTCATCAAATATTGATGTTCAGAGGCATGTTGGATATCATCTGATAGACGAAGGATACTTTGATTTTACAAAAAGTATTAATTACAAACCTTCTTTAAAAGGTTATGTGAAGGATTTAGTTAAAAAACACCCACACGTGAGCTACTTTGGGGCAAATATATCATTAACCTTTTTAATATCAGTAATTTCCTTTTGTGTATTTTGGTCCAGGTCGTCAAATATTTCCTACTCTATAATCGGAACTATTCTTCAGCTTATTCCCGCATCCAACATTTCGATATTCTTCCTGAATAAGGTTTTTACTTGGCTTTTACCCCCATCATTACCCCCAAAACTTGAATTTGAGAAGGAAATACCTGAGGAATACAAAACATTAGTTGTAGTACCATGCATGTTCTCTAATAAAGATAAGGTTGACATTCTGATAGAAAATTTGGAGAAGAGGTTTCTCTCAAATAAATTTAAAAATATATATTTTGCTCTTCTAAGTGACTTTAAGGATTCTTTTGAGGAGGAGACCCAAGAAGATATGAAAAATTTAACATACATAAGAAGAAGAATAAGACAGTTGAATATTAAGCACAAATCGTCCGGTTATGATGTGTTTTACCTTTTTCATAGGAAAAGATTATTCAATGAGAAAGAGGGTGTTTGGATGGGTTGGGAGAGAAAAAGAGGAAAGCTTATGGAACTTGTTAAATGGCTTTCTTCAGATAAAAAGACTGTTGAAACAACATTTTCAGTTATTGACGGAAGCGTTGGTAAACTTCGTGATATAAGGTACATCATCACTCTTGATGAGGACACCATGATTCCGGCCGATGTTTGTTTAAAGCTAATCGGGGGCATGGCGCATCCTTTGAATTTTCCTGTTCTAGATTCGGATAAAAAAATAATTAAAAGAGGTTACTCTTTCCTTCAGCCAAGAATAACCGTTAAGCCAGAGACTGAGTATGCATCCCCTTTTACAAAAATATTTGTCGCGGATAGTGGTTTTGACTCTTACTCTACTGCAGTGTCTGATATCTATCAGGATCTTTTTAACAGGTCTAATTTCATGGGAAAAGGAATTTTTGATGTAAGGGCTGTTAATGAAACATTAGTTGATAATTTTCCTGAAAATGCACTTTTAAGTCACGATCTTTTAGAAAGCTGCTTTGCAAAATCCGGATTTTTATCTGACACAACTTTAATTGAAGACTTTCCTACCACCTTTCATGGTTACGTTTCCAGAGATAATAGATGGGTAAGAGGCGATTGGCAAATCATCCCGTGGTTATTGCCGGTTATTCCAACAATGGGCGGCGATACAAGAAAAAACCCTCTAGACATTCTTTCTAAGTGGATGATACTTGACAATCTTAGAAGAAGTTTGGTGGTTCCAATTTTTCTTCTTATTTACGTCTTAACTTGGTTTTTCTCATCTTCTAATACAATTACTCTTTACATAACCCTACTATTTTTCGTGCATTTATTTTTTGAGTTTATGAGCATTAAAAGATACATGGTGCATAAGATGCCCTATATTGAAAAATTAATACTTTCCAAAAATTTAGTAATGGAAAAAATCAAACAAGTATCTACATTTTTTGTAATTGCCGCTGTCATTGCGGTCGGAAAAACTACAGCAATATTGAAGACCCTGTACCGTTTGAATGTAAAAAAACACTTGCTGGAGTGGGTTACTCACAGTGACACTGAAAATGTAAAGAATGAAAACGACATTGTTGGGTACTTCCTGTCTTCCAAAATAGTGGCGATTAATTTGGCTCTCCTCTTCTTTTTGTTTATCTTAAATAAACTTACCATATTGAACACTATCCTAATATCTATGTGGACCCTTTCTCCATTTTTTGTCTTTTGCATAAGTAAAACCTACCCAAAAGTAAAAATATCAGACCAAATAAAAGATAAAGAAAGAATGCTCGCATATGCTAAGAAAATATGGTCTTATTTTGAAGAATACACTAATGAAAATTCTAACTTTTTACCCCCTGACAATATTCAGCTATCACCATCCAAGAGAGTCACGTACAGAACATCTCCAACCAATATCGCTTTTTATTTACTGTCTTTAGTTTCAGCATATGATCTTGATATAATTTCTTTGGACGTTTTTATCCAAAAATTGGAAAGCACGATTAAAACTATCTACAAACTACCTAAGTATAGAGGGCATCTTTACAATTGGTATGAGCTCAAAGAACTCAAGCCATTGAACCCATATATTTCAACAGCTGACAGTGGAAATTTTGTAATATCGTTAATGTTAATGGATTCAACCTTCGCTTCAATAGCAGAAACAAATAGAAAAGAAAACCCCGATTTATCAAAAAGGATATCAAAAATAGCACGACTTGTTAAAAGACTTTATTTAAAAACCGATTTTACTTTTCTTTACAATAAAAATATGTCTGTTTTTTCAGTTGGTTTTAATACCTACGACAAACAGAGAGACATTAGCTACTACGATATTCTAGCTTCTGAGTCCCGTATTGCTAGCTATGCTTCAATAGCATTAGACCAGGTAGAGGTAAAGCACTGGTTTAGTTTGTCAAGACCGGTAAGGATAAAGAAAGGAAAATTCTACCTAATGTCTTGGGGTGGGACTATGTTTGAATATCTACTCCCTACCCTACTTTTCAAGGAAAAAGAAAATACATTCTTAAGTCAGACAACCAAGGAAATTTATAATATTCAAAAAGAATACGCTAAGGAAAACGGAATTCCTTGGGGAATATCCGAATCAAACTTCGATGCTTTTGATTTTGACTCCAACTATCAATACAAAATGATGGGTGTCCCAGAACTCGCACTTAAAAGGTACGATGCTCGGGATTTAGTAGTTTCTCCTTACTCATCTTTCCTTGCTCTAATGGTAAATCCATCTGAAGCTGAAGCTAATCTTCATACCCTTGAAAATATAGGAGCCTACGGACCTTATGGTTTTTTTGAAGCTATTGATTTTAATAGATCAACACAGGAACCTAAAGTTGGAGAAATAGTAAAGATATACACTGCCCATCATCAGGGCATGAGTCTGGTGTCTATAAATAATGCTCTAAACGACAGAATAATGAGTGACAGACTCCATAGAAACGATAACGTGAAGTCTTGTGAGGTGTTGCTGGATGAAAAAATACCCGAAGTTTCAAACGTTGTGGAACCTAATCAATATGGATTTGACAAAAAGTTAAGCACGGTTAGAAGATATGAAAAAGAAAGAATTAGATACTCAAATACTCCTAATACCCTTTTCCCCATAGCGCAGGTTTACGGTAATGGAAGATATTCTGTAATGATTTCAAATTCAGGAGCAGGATATAGTAAGTTTAGAGACACTTTCATTAACAGGTATAACGAGGATTTCAGTCTCGACAGTTCCGGGCATCATGTTTTTATTAAAGAAAGAAAGTCAGGAGATTATTGGTCTGCCACATACCAACCTACTTCAATAGAGCCTGATGAATATGAGGTTAAATTCTATGCTGAGTATGCAGAGTTTAGAAGAGTTGACAATAAAACCGAGACAACTCTCAATGTATTTGTACCGCCTGAAAAAAGCTTTGAAATAAGGGAAATGACGTTGTTAAATACTTCGGATACGGTGAAGTCCTATGAGGTTACTACCTATAGCGAGGTTATGCTTGATGAATACAAGGCAGGTATGTCTCACCCTGTATTTAATAAATTATTCTTGGAAACTTTTTATGAGGATGACGTATTGATAGCTAAAAGAAAGAAAAGGTATTTGAGAGATATAGAAAAGTATGCTTTCCATTTTGCTTTTTCAGATGATACTTCTCTTAATATTGATTCATACGAGACAAGCAGACAAAACTTTATCGGTAGGATGAAGCACATTCAGAACCCTGCTGCTTTAAATTCCTCTCTTACAAATAGTGTGGGAACAGTGCTGGACCCAATATTTAGTGTTAGATATAAATTTGATTTAAGGCCCGGAGAAGCCAAGAAGATTCACTTTATTTATGGATATGCAAATAATTTACATGAAATAAGAGCCGCCAGAGAGCTTCTTTTTACAGGTCAACAAATGCAGGAACTTAGATATTTGAACAGTCATTATGTGGAAGCAAAAAGAACCCACTTAGGTATAGATGTCAGACAGGAGATACTATTTCAAAAAGTTGCTTCAAGACTAATATACCCGGATTATAGACTGAAAGAGAATATTGAAATCGAGCATACTGCCGGAAAAAGCTTGCTGTATAGGTTTTCAATTTCAGGTGAAAATAAAATACTTTTAGTTAAAGTTAATAGTAAAAATATTGAGTTAGTAAGAAATATGGTTCTTCTTCACGAATATTTTAGAATTTTAAGGTTTGATTTTGACTTGGTCTTTATAGTAGACGAAAAAATTAGTTACGAGGAAACTTTAGAACAGGATGTGTACGAAGTAGTAGAAAGCTCACTTTCACACCCGTATAAGGATTCCGGGGTTTATGTTTTGAATGTTATAAATATGACACTTGAAGAGAGGTTTACGTTACTATCTTTAGCTAAGGTAGTTTTGGACTCTTCTTTGGGGTCACTTGATGACCAAATAAATTTAGCATCCAGATATTCTGAACCCGAAACTTTATCAGTAAAAGAAAAGGTTTATGAGGACTATGTTGAAAGTATAAGGCCATTAATAGACTCAAGTGAAAATCTTAATTACTACAACGGTATTGGTGGATTTACATCGGGAGGAAAAAACTATGTTATGAATCTCTCGCCTCTAAACCCTACCCCACTACCTTGGTCTAATGTAATCTCAAATGAAAATTTCGGTACACTGGTGACTGAATCAGGGCTTGGTTACACGTGGAATATAAACAG
>JAHYJU010000047.1 GCA_019428825.1 Patescibacteria group bacterium
CTTTTACCTGAAAAACCACCCCCAAGTAAATTCTCGATATTTATAGACCAATTAAAAAGTCCGTTAGTTTATGTTCTTTTATTAGCTGCGTTGGTTACCTTCTTTATCAAACACACTACTGACGCTTTAATAATTTTAATTGCGGTCGGTATAAACACAGTTTTAGGTTTCGTTCAAGAAAATAAAACATCTAACGCGCTATCTGCTTTAAAGCAATTTATTTCGGTTAAAACTACTGTCTTACGCGACAGTGATAGACAAACTATAGAAACAAAGTTTGTAGTTCCGGGCGACATTGTGTTTTTAAAGCAGGGGGATAAAGTTGCCGCAGATGGGGTATTAATATCTTCAAATAGATTTTATGTGAATGAGGCAATGTTAACCGGAGAGAGTGTCCCCGTAGAAAAAGATGTCAATGATATTGTTTTCAAGGGAACTACTGTTTCATCGGGTCAAGCTGTTTTTAAGGTTGAAAAAACCGGAGCGTATACCGAAATGGGAAAAATTGCAGACAAAATCCAAGACAAGCAGGAAATTACGCCATTTCAAAAACAATTAAAAAAATTCAGCCATCAGTTGCTGATAGTTATCGGTTTGACAGTAGCTATCGTTTTCATTATAGGAATAATCAGAGGTATAGATTTAGCTGAAATATTTGTTACCTCAGTAGCACTCGCCGTTTCAAGCATACCCGAAGGACTTCTTGTTTCTCTAACTGTTGTTTTAACAATTGGAATGCAAAAGATTTTAAAAAGAAAAGGCCTTGTTAGAAAATTAGCCGCTGCTGAAACATTAGGAGGGGTATCTGTTATATGTTGCGATAAGACAGGGACCCTTACAATCGGTCAGATGGAGGTTGCTAATCATAGTGGTGATGAGAAACAATTAGCTGAACAGGCTATGTTAGCAAACGATTTGGATGATCCAATAGTAATTTCTTCATATAAATGGGCTGAAAATGTAATACAAGACCCCTCAGCATCACATAAAAGATTGGATAGTATACCTTTTTCTTCAAAAGAGAAATTTTTTACGTGTTTAAACAGATGGGATGAAAATTCAAACATGGTATTTGTAAACGGAGCACCTGAAATGATTTTAAAATGGACTGACTTACCTAAAGAAGAAAAAGAAAATGTAATAAAATCAATTGAAGAATTAACCCAGCAAGGTAAGAGGGTACTGGGATTTGCTAGAAAAAAAGCAGATATTAATAAAAATAAGCTCGAAATAAAAGACGCCAAAGAAGGATTGACGTGGGTTGGGATATTAGCTTTCTCAGACCCTGTTAGAGTTGGTTTAGCGGAAGATCTTAAAAAAACCAGAGAAGCCGGTATTAAAACCGTTGTTATAACCGGTGATTATGCTAACACCTCAAAATATGTCTTATCTCAACTAGGCATAGATGTGTTAGAGGGAGACTGTATTACAGGGGAAGAACTTTCTAATATGGATGATGACCAACTTTCTCAAAATATTCATAATATCAAGCTTTTTGCCAGAACTTCCCCCGATCAAAAACTACGCATTGTTGAAGCTTTTAAAAGAGAGGGGGAGGTTGTCGCTATGATTGGAGATGGCGTTAATGATGCTCCTGCGCTTCACAGGTCTGACATAGGGGTTGTTGTCAATGAGGCATCTGATGTTTCTAAGGAGTCAGCTGATTTGGTATTACTGGATTCCAGTTTTGCAACTATCGTAAGTGCAATAGAGGAGGGTAGGGCAATGTTCGAAAATATTAGAAAAATTATTTTGTATCTTTTGTGTGATGCTTTTGGTGAGATTGTTATAGTTCTGGGAGGAATTATATTTGGTCTTCCGTTACCATTAACGGCGGTGCAAATACTTTGGATAAACTTGGTATCGGACGGATTTCCAAATCTTTCTCTAACAATAGACCCGAAAAGAGACGATATAATGCAGGAAAAACCAAGGTCTTCAAAAGAAAATATTGTAACAGGTTGGATGATAGGGTTAATTGTTTTTGTTAGTGTTTTAGCAGGTTTAATAGCCTTTGGGTTGTATACTTACACAATTAAAACCACGGGAGATGAGGTATTAGCAAGATCTTTTGCCTTTGTTACGATGGGTGTAAACTCACTAATATATGTCTTTTCAGTAAGAGCTCCTAAAACGTCATTCTGGAAGAGTCATATGTTTGAAAACAAGTGGTTGATAATATCGGTAATTGCAGGTTTTGGGCTTCAATACCTACCTTTCTCCACCACTATGCTAAGAGAGTTCTTTAAGGTCACCACCTTGGGTATAAGATATTGGGGGATATCTATTTTCTTTTCAATTATATTGTTTTTTATAGTTGAAATATTCAAGCATATTTACAGACCTAAGATAGTTGGTACCAAAGGGTAGTTATTTAAGGGAGTTGGCCAAATCTATTAAATCGAAATCTCCCGAGTCTACTGTTGATAAGGAAATTAACACATCATCCTGCGTAACATAGATAAGGTTTTTTGTATGTCCCCCATCTGAAAGACTGTTTTTAATTAAGTACCCTGTTCTGTCTTTTGAAGTATTAACGTTGACTGTAACCTGCTCAGAGTAAACTCCGGATTCCTTGGCTAAATAGTCTGCTATCGAGAAGTTCTGAGACACACCTGTTTGTTTTAAAGTAATAGGTCTGGATTTTGAAATATCCGGGGATTCCTGATATGCAAAATCGTAAACTACTTGAACGGCGTTACTTTCACCTACCATCTCCCTGTCAGTTAAAAAATCAGCGGCGTACACCATACCCAAGGGTATAGGGTTAGGTTTGTATATGTGGTAGGTGACTTTTTCTTGTGCCATCTTATATCCAAAATCATCTTTTTGTGCCTTCGAATAACTCATGTAAACAAATAAAAGAGTGGGTATGAAAAATAGGACTGTTAGGGTTATAAATATCTTTTTAAGATTAGAGGGCATTGATTCCTTAGGTAAGTGAAATTTCTTGTAAGAAATTAAAAGAATTACCAAGGTTATCAATGAGATAATAAAAGCAGGCTCTCCCAAAACTCCCACTATCAGCGTAGAAGTTCCCGCGGGTATATTAGGTTTATCTTGCATCAAAATTATTGCGTCTTTAGAGAAGTATCTTGCAACGGAATACATGAGTTTATAGTTTATATAAGAAAGTGACGCCGGAAGTAACAATAATGAAAAAAAGCTAAACCAAAATGCAGGTTTTGAGCTTGATCTAACTTTAAAAGACGCGTACAACATTACACAGGCAGATAGGGCAAAGGATATTACCACCCACCCATACAAAGGAAACTCATTCAAAAAATAATGGATGGCTCCTGCTGTGTGAGAGTAATAATCAACTATCGACATAATAGTTATCATTATTCCAGCCCGATATATAAATAAAAATGATATAACTATCAGAAGAATTGATATAACTCCTGCAATTACCTTGGGTTTGTCTCCTATGGGTGTAGAAATATGTTCATCAGCCTGAGTTGCCGGATGTGATGTAGTTTCATCAATGACAAAAACATTATCTCTGTCTTTAACTTGAATTTCAAAAGGAGTACTAGGGTCTAACCTATTTACTTTATCCAGAGCTTCTCTAATATCTTCACATTCCCAATTATTTTCAATAAGATCTGCCTCAATTTTTTCATCATCGATACCTTTTATTTTTTGAGACTTAATATAGTCGAGCAGTTCTTTAGTAACCATGTGTGTTAATTAAAGCAGATACCGGATAGTGTCTGCAATAAGGAGTTTGATAAGTTTCTGTGTTAAAATCTAAGTGCTCTAACTCTCCAAATTATTTTAAAAAATAAGGGGGTAATATATGTTAAAAAGTAAATACGCATATGTTAGTTATGCGCTTTTTGTAATTATTATCGCGGGATTAATTGCGCGGGGAATGTTACCCAAAGGTATGAGTGAGGACTTAGATGAAGCAGTGGTATCAGAAGTTGAAGATTTACTACCAAGAGGAGAAGAGGGATCACCACGAACATTCAGGGGTTCGTGCAGTTTAATTGATAGAGCAAGTACTTGCGTAGAATATTTTGGTTGGTATTGGGATGAGCAGACCATTCAACTAGTTTGTACAGAAGGGGTTTATTCCGAAGGCAGATGTCCTGAACCGAACTTGGGAGGCTGTAGAATGATGCCGGGATCGCAAACAGATCAGATTTTATGGTATTACGATATCGGAGCGGATCCTTTTGAACCTGAGGAAATAAAACATTCTATCGATGCTTGTAATTCTGTCATGGGTGGTATTTGGGTGGAAGAAGATTAGGTTGTATTGATACTAAAATGAAAATAACTGTAAATGTCCACCCAAATTCCAAAATCGCAAAAATAGAGAAAAAAGAAGATGATTTTGTTCATGTTTATGTAAGATCACCTGCGAAAGAAGGAATGGCTAATAAGGAAGCAATCGAAAAACTATCTGAGTTCTATGATCTCCCGAAATCATCAATAAAATTAATTAACGGGGAAAAATCAAAAAAGAAAGTTTTTGAGATAGAGAAGTGATTACCTTAACTCTTCCAAAGCAGGGAGGTTATCTCTTACTGTACCTATAATTTTTTCAACTTCCAAAAATTTCTCAACAACCTTATCTTTAGTTGTAGCCTCCAAATTTAACCTTAACAGAGGTTGTGTGTTAGAAGTTCTTAAGTTAAATCTCCAATCTTCAAATTCAACTGAAAGCCCATCAATTTTTTGAATTTTTGCTCCTTTTTTTTCATAAAATTCCTCAATTTTATGTATCAAGGAGATAGCGTTTTCAACTCTATAATTTACTTCTCCGGAATTCGGGTATCTTTCAAATAAATAGTCAACTTCTTTTGTCAGCTCGAAACCTTCAAAGTACATATTAAGCATTTGAGCAATAGTTATCATTCCAGAGTCACAGTTATAGAAATCTCGGTAGTAAAAGTGTGCACTCGCTTCAGCACCAAAAAGGGCATTTCTATCGGCCATAGCTTGTTTGAAAAATGAGTGTCCTGCCATACATTGAGAAGTTTCAGCTCCAAGTTTTTCAGCTTCTTTTATAAATGGCCATGTAACTCTTGGGTCATGAATAATTTTTTTATTTTCTCCATTATTCTTGAGAATATTTCTTGCAAGAAGTACTCCTACATAAACACCGTCAGGCTTTCTACCTTTTCTATCAATAAAAAAGGCCCTATCAGCATCCCCGTCTATCGCAATGCCAAAATCAACGTCAGTTTCTACAACTCTCTTCTTTATTTCCAATACATTTTCCTCCTCCATAGGGTTTGGAACGTGATTGGGATAGGTACCATCAGGATCAAAATACATTCTATCAATACTCAAACAATCAATATCGGAAAAAATATAATCAAACACGTTACCGCCTATACCATTACCTGCATCAACAATAATTTTTATATCGTTCCTCTTATCTGAGGTTATGAAGGACAATACCTTCTCTTTGTATGCAGGCATTATGTCATATTCTTCTAATGTACCTTCCTTATCATCTATTTTTTCATAGGACTCGTCTAATATAATCCTTTTCAGATCCATTAAACCTGTGGCACCACTTATTGGCTTAGCATTTTTAGTAACCATCTTACACCCATTCCACCCCGCACCATTATGAGAAGCAGTAACTACTAAACCA
>JAHYJU010000048.1 GCA_019428825.1 Patescibacteria group bacterium
GGCCGTTAGCTTTTGATTGTAGATCCGAAGCTAACATACTAAATGAAAATAAATTATTGCTAAAGTGAGCTTTAGCGAACGAGAAATTTGAAAATTAAGTTTGTAATGTTGCAGGGGCCGTTAGCTTTTGATTGTAGATCCGAAGCTAACATACTAAATGAAAATAAATTATTGCTAAAGTGAGCTTTAGCGAACGAGAAATTTGAAAATTAAGTTTGTAATGTTGCAGGGGCCGTTAGCTTAGTCGGTAGAGCGCTTCCATGGCATGGAAGAGGTCACCGGTTCGATTCCGGTACGGTCCACCAGTTACTTAACGAGCGAAGCGAACTTAGGAGTTTGTAGTGACCGTACCAAGCGCGAAGCGCGTCTACGGTCCACCAGTTACTTAACGAGCGAAGCGAGTTTTAGATTCTTAGAATCGCAGCGAACGGAATGAGCTGGAATTGGTAGGAACACACTAAGCGCATTGCGCGCCTACGGTCCACCACCCACCTTCGCTAAAGCCTAACGGCGAGGTTAGTAGGAAAGCATCAAGGAATGATATAGGTCTAACAAAAAACTACTTCTAGGTGTTCTCAGAGCTTACTATCCATCGTCAAAACCCTACCCTCATCAAAAACTACTCTTCTATTAGGTAAATTCTCTATTGTATATTTTTTAACTACCCTTTTAACTTCAAAAGGTAATTTTCGTGGAATATTTTCCAAAATATTAATAACCTTGTTCATTAAAACATCTAAACCCACCCCTGATACTGCTGAAATACCAATAACTTCCACTCCTTCTTTTTTAAATCTTTCTCTGATTTCCTCAAAAGCACCGGAAACCTCAGTTACATCAATCTTGTTTATCGCAACAATAGATTCCTTATCCTCTAAATCCTGACCATATTCTACAATCTCCCCCCTTATCATTTTGTATTCATCCCAAGCACTTTGAACCATATCCTCATCTTCCCCATCCAAAGGGTCTATTAGATGAATCAAAATTCTGGTTCTTTCCACGTGTCTTAGAAAATCATCCCCAAGTCCCTTTCCTTTAGAAGCACCCTCTATCAATCCCGGAATGTCTGCAATAACAATATTTTCCTCTTTTCCTAATTTATATATCCCAAGATTGGGTGTTAGTGTAGTAAAAGGATAATTAGCAACTTTAACATTAGTATTTGTCAATCTATTTAAAAGAGTGCTTTTTCCGGCGTTTGGAGCTCCAACCAAGCCAACATCAGCAATTAACTTAATTTCCAATTTGATTTTTTTATCATCACCTTTTGTACCGGGGGTATATTGAGTCGGAGTTCTATTTTTTGAACTTTTAAAATTTATGTTACCCTTACCACCTATACCACCCTTAGATACTAAAAATGTCTGACCGACCTCAACTAAGTCACCTATTAAGACCTCTCTCCCACCTTCCCCATCATCATCAGGCTCTATCTCATAAACCAATGTTCCTACAGGAACTTTTATAAAAAGATCATCTCCTGACTTTCCTGTCATACCCTTTATATCACCTGTATTTCCACTCTCGGCTTCATAAATACGCTTTGATCTAAAATCTATTAGTGTAGACATGTTATTATCAGCAACGAAATAAACGCTTCCCCCATTGCCACCATCTCCTCCATCAGGTCCGCCTTTAGGAACAAATTTTTCGCGTCTAAAAGAGACTTTTCCATCTCCACCGTCGCCCGCTTTTACTTTTATTTCAACTACATCAACCATAATTCTTTATTAATAGCACAATTTGAAAAAATTAACTACTATAGACAAATGTCATTATTTGTCACTGAGTATAATTAAGGGGGTTTTGAGCCACTCCGTTATATTTAACCATGAAGTGAACATGAGGTCCCGTAGATCTGCCTGTACTCCCCATAATACCTATCTGCTGACCTCTGCTAACGCTTTCCCCAAAACTAACATCTATCCTACTCATATGACCGTATACGGTTTCGTAACCGTTGCCGTGATCAATAATTACGTTTAGACCTAAACCAAAGGGATCCCATCCCGACCTTGTAACAGTTCCGGAAGAACAAGATAAAAGCGGGGGCATTGCAGAAACTGACCTGCCTGCGGCAATATCAACTCCGTTATGATACCAGGTATAGTACTGGGATATATTCCTGACTGTCGTGGGCCAAACACAGAAATTCTTATTAGCCGATGCTTCGCTGGTTTGACCAAAAGATGCCGGTTGAGGAATATAAATAACAGGTGCCGGTTCTTCGGGAATTTTTCCACCGGGAATAACAAGCTCAGTACCAACAGCTAACTTTCCTGTGTCTAAAATATAGTTAAAGTCGGCAATAGCTTGAGATGCTACATCGTAGTCAGATGCTATAGAGTTTAAGGTGTCCCCTGCCTCCACTTTGTGTATCAAACCCGATACCGGAGGAATAGTAATTTCCTTACCGACAGTTAATACAGACCTATCAGACAAGCCGTTTATATATTTTAAAGCGTCTGTTGAAACTTTAAATTGATTTCCTATTGAGAATAAAGTATCACCCTGCTGAATTGTATATTGAAAAGGCTGATTCCTTTTTCTCTCTTCAGGAAGTGATGTTAACGCTAACTCCTTCTTGGGAATTATTCCGGTAGTACTTTTTAAATAATCCGCGCTAACAGGCTTGTTAACAACAAGGGGCGAACTGCTAAAAATTTCACCCACAGTAAAAACCAAAAATGAAAACCCCATCACAAACCATGTAGCTATTGTTCTACCAAGTCTGCCTCTGGACCATATTAATTTTTTAGTGAGAAATGATTTTAAAATAGAGGGTATTTTAATAAGAAATGAAAAAAAGTTAATTAGAAGAAGCACAAACAAGATTATTTTCTTGAATATGTAAAGCCCTATTGAGCGGAAAAAATCCCACCACAAGTAAAAAAAACGTTCAATTTTGTTGCGCCCCAAGGGTCTAAATCCCTCAAAACTAAGCTGAAAAAATCTCTTAGAAGAGGGGCGTTTTATTGTAAATGCCATTGTTTATATTATATGACTAATCGTATACCTTTTCTTACGATGCGGTAAATTGTATCAATAATATGAAGATGTGGCAAACTGGGATAACTGGTTTTTACGCACCACCTTTATTGAGAGTATCAAGAAATTCCTTGTTACTTTTTGTCTTTTTTAATTGGTCGATAACTAGAGGTGTGGCTTCTCTATCATCAAGCAAATCCACCATCCTTCTAAGTCTAAATACTTTCTCAAGCATATCGGCACTTATCAAATCTTCCTCGTGTCTGGTACCGCTGGATTTAATATCAATAGATGGGAATATCCTTCTTTCGGCTAACGACCTATCAAGTCTTAGTTCCATATTTCCCGTACCCTTAAACTCTTCAAATATGACATCGTCCATTCTTGAACCGGTATCGACAAGAGCTGTGGCTATAATGGTTAAACTACCACTTCCCTCTAGATTTCTGGCTGCTCCAAAGAAATGTTTTGCAGGATATAGAGCTGCAGGGTCAAATCCACCTGTAAGTGTTCTACCTGAAGGAGGTGCAACCATGTTATAAGCCCTTGCAAGTCTGGTTATTGAGTCCATCAAAATTACCACGTCTTTTCCGATTTCTGCTAATCTTTTAGCTTTCTCCAAACAAAGCTCGGATATTCGTGTCTGTTCTTCTGCTTTTTCATCAAAATTACTCGCAAAAACCTCACCTTTAACGCTTCTTGCAAAATGGGTAACTTCCTCAGGTCTTTCACCTATCAGTGCTACCAACAGAGTGGTCTCAGGGTAATTTGTGGTTATACCGTTGGCGATATCTAAAAGCAGAAAGGTTTTACCGGCCTTGGGAGGTGCTACCAACATTGCTCTTTGACCTTTTCCAATAGGAGATATTAAGTCTATCAATCTTGTAGCAATAACTTCAGGTTTGGTTTCTAACTGCATCCATTCATCGGGAAATATAGGTGTAAGTTTTGTAAATACCGGTCTTTTTTTAGCTTTTTCCGGGTCTTCTCCTCCGACAGTTTCAATTTTAAGTAAAGAAAGGTATCTTTCATTTTCCTTAGGAGGTCTAGCTAATCCTGTTATGGTATCCCCCATCCTAAGACTAAATCTCTTTATTTGAGAGTGACTAATATAAACATCCTTAGGAAGCTCATCCCCATTATCCTGTTCTTGTCTAATTACACCGTAATCAGTTAAAACTTCTAAAATTCCTGAGATTTTAATAGTGTTACCGCTGTAATTATAACCACCACCATAGTTACTTCTCTGAGAACCCTTGTAACCGCCGGATCTATCTGAATAAGAACCTCTTGGTGAAGATTCCGAAGTTTTTTCCTCAACACTATCTTCAATAATAGGATCTTCTTTTGTTTCCGATACTTCAGGTAATTCCTCCTCTTTTGATACAGAATCTCCCACAGTATCTTGAGTCTTTTTTGAACTGTCTAATTTTTTATTCTTTTTTTCTTGATCTTGAGAATCTTCTTTTTTCTTTTTTATAGGCATATTTTAATTTAACGTATCAGCAATAATGCTGTCGCTTTAAGTTTATACTTTGAAAACATGAGAACTTTGCATATTTTGGAAATTTTTCTTTGGTAAAAGAATTTGGGATTTTCCACCCTTACAATAGAAATAATAAACTAAAAAAACAAATTCTTCAAGCTCCTGAAGATGGGAGATAGCCACTGCCCCGAGCTACCTCCCAACTTCAGGACTCATCTCTAATCTGAGATAAGTTCTGCACTAACTACCAAACGCTTATTATAAGTGCCATCAGAGTATGACCACACTCCTCCGCAAGTTATTAGGGTCATTAAAGACTTATCCTCCGGACCTGTATCAAAAATGCTTAATCTATCGGGGTCATTAATATCAACATAGAAAACACTAGTTACACTGTAGTCATAAACCCTATCATAGCTGTCAAGTACCGATACTTTATCACCAACATTTATATTTTTCAACTTCCAAAAGGCAGCAGGTCTGCCTGATCTATCATCATAATGTGCATTTATTAAAAGGTTGCCGGGTTCGGATGGTTTTGCACTTTTTTGATACCACCCTGCCTCATTCCAATTTTTAGGAGATTCGAGCTGACCTTTCTCATCTACACTAACAGAAACTATTTCTACATCAATACCAAGTGAATCTATCATAAGTTTTTTTGGAAAACTATATATGGGATTATGAGCTTCTTCAAAAACAGAGCTATCTGTAGATAAGTAAGCTTCTTTCATATTCTTTTGAGTGTTATTTGTTTTTTGAACCGATAAATGGGAGGTACTCATCCAAAAAAAATTTGGATAAGATAAGTAATACAGCGTTCCGATTAGAAGAACAAGGAAAAAAGTCATTATTAACATATTCTTAAAACGTGTTGATTGATCTATCTGTATCATAAATTATTTCTTTAGGGGGGAGACAGAATGGTCGCGTAAGGACAAGCCAAACCCAACCATTCTGCCTCCCACCCGAAGTGGTTGGCAAATAATATCCCCGCATACGCAGGCGGGGATATTGAAATTTTTTACTTAATGTTCAAGTTATCTTTTCTTAGAAGATCTTTTTGATACCAA
>JAHYJU010000049.1 GCA_019428825.1 Patescibacteria group bacterium
GAAGGATTTTATGACGTTTTCACTTTCGAGTTTGAAACTTCAGATGTTAAAAATTTAAAAGAAAAACTAAACCTGATTGACGGTTTGGTTAGGTATCTATTTATTGCTCAGAAATGAGCGAAGGAGACAAGGAGACACTATGGCATCAAGAAATCTAAACAAAGTAATGCTGATAGGTAACCTGACAAGGGATCCCGAGATGAGATACACTCCTCAAGGGAACGCAGTAGCAAGTTTTGTGGTAGCCACTAACCGAGAGTGGGTTACACAAGGAGAAAGAAAACAATCTGTTGACTTTCATAACGTGGTTGCATGGAATAAACTGGCAGAGATTTGCGGGCAGCTACTTAGAAAAGGTATAAAGGTTTTTGTGGAAGGAAGACTTCAAACCAGAGATTGGGTTGGAGATGACGGAAAGAAAAGATACAAGACCGAGATAATCATAGACGATATGATAATCTTAACTCCTAAGAGAGCCGGGGAAGTTTCCGATGACGAGGAAGCAGTAGATGCTGATATAGGAGATTCCGAAGAGGTAGGTCCTGAAGAAGAGATAAATTTGGATGACCTTGGGGATCTGGATTTCAGCGATTTAGACGGTGGTACGGAGGAGGACAAGTAACGTTTGATAATTAAGTGGTAAGGCCCCACCTACGCCAAGGCTTCGGTGGGGGCCACTACCCGGGCTTTGATTTTTTAGACGGGAATCGTAGTAGAATCGGTCTAAGAGATTAAATTTAAATTAAAAAATATGGCATACAAAAAAAATAAAAAACCAAGAAAAGACAGAAGAACACCTGTATCTAAAACCTGTTACTTTACAGAAACCGGTACAAAGCCTGACTATAAAGAAGTGTTGGTTCTTAGAAGATTTATAAACGAAAGAGGAAAAATACTTCCTCAAAAATACAGCGGATTATCTGCTAAAAACCAACGTCTCTTAGCCGTTGAGATAAAAAAAGCCAGATACATGGGACTTATGCATTATACAGATAGACATGCGCTCTAGTCATTGATATCATATACTCATGTCATTATTAGCTGCCCATTTTGATACATCAGGTGTAAGTTTCCTCATTCAGAAGAGAAAGAATAACATCGAATTGGTCGATTTTCCTTATGTTTATTCCAAAGGTATTTTATCCAATCAATGTACAAAAAGAGAATTTTATACTTATTTAATTGAGAAATTTTTGTCTGACAGGCAAATCAAATCCGGTACATGTAACATTTTGACCAGCGGTTTTATGGACCCTCCCGAGATAGATTTGAAGACAAAATTTTCGGTCAGTGTTGTAGATCTTATAGAAAATACGGACGAGTTTGTACCCGTTTATGTTAACAGTTCTTCTTTTTTAACTAAGGGTTTTGTCAGTTCTTATGAAAATTGTAGGAGTAGAAACGATAGGCAAAATATCGAGATAGGAGTGAAAGACAGGTCTGCAAATTTATGCATATTTCCTCAAGTTATTCCTGCTGATGTTTCTTCCCAAACTAACCAGGACAGTGAAGTTTATAAAAAAATTCCAAATAATCTCACTTTCGAATCCGGCAGAAAAATTGTTTTTACCGGAGGAAGGTTCTCTCAAAAAATATTGAATAAGGAATTAAACTATATTCTGATGCTTGATTTACTGAAAGGATATGGTGTTTTCGAAGCATTTCTAGATAATTCAAATGCCCTTTCTCTTTTTAGAATTATGCAAATGTATGACATGAGTTTAGTACCCAATCTGTATGATTATATAGAAAATACTGGAACTATAATTCGTACAGGTGGTCAGGCCGAGTGCTTACTTAGCACAGGAATTGGTGATGATAAGTTTATTGAGATAGAAGAAAATAAGATTTTTGTTCTACCTTTGAATGTAGAAAATTTGGCAAAGTTATCGGTGAAAAGTAGTGTCTTAGGTACCATAGATATAAGAACTTCCGGGGGCAGGGTAGGGTTGATATTGGATACCAGAACCCAAGAAGAAAGTATATATTCAGATGTGAAAATTTTTAACGACTGTGTCAAGCAGTTTGGGGGAATATTAAAGGAAAATTAAAATGTTAGTACCTGTTATTAGAAGAATTAAAGAAAATAATAAGTGTTTGATTGAGAGGGTTTTTCCGGTTGAAGGTAATTGGAAGGTTAAAGTAGGGGATTTTGCTGAGCCTTTTAGCCCTTTAGGAGATTGTCGTTTTTCACAAAATAAAATGGAATTTCCTGAAGAGTTTAAACCCAACGAATTCAAAAATTCAAAGAAATATTATTATTCAGGTTATCTACTTGGGAAAGTGAAAAAGGAAAAAATATTAGCGCCCTATGACGGAAATCTTTTTCAGGATGAAAATGGCAAGTTTATTTTTCAGGAAAATGAGAGGGGTTATGCTTTACTTTCGGGAGTGTGGGGGAATGTTAAATCTATATATGAAAATAAGTCAGTTTTAATGGAAACACAAACGAAGGATATCCTTTTTTGTGCAAGTACCCCCTACCATACTTCAGGGGAGTTAGTTGTTTTTCCCAACCCATCCGATATTTTAAAAAAGTCCTATCTTGAGAATTTTATTAAAGGTGTAAGAGGAAAAATCATATACATTGGGCATTTTGCCGGACTTGATGTTGTAAAAAGAGCTTACGAGTTAGGAGCCTCCGCATTGGTTGCCGGAAGTACTCATAGTGAGGTTTTTGACTATGCTAAAAGTAATAACTTCCCATTTGGTATCTTTTCAGGTTTCGGTAAAATAAAAACGCCTGAAGATATTTACAAGTTTTTAAGCTCAATATCTTACAGATACGTATTTTTTGAAGGCGGTAAAAATCTTTTAAGGATACCCGTAAGGGCGGAGGATATCACCGGAATTACTACTATCACAAAGAACAAAAATGAATCTGACATATTAAAAAAGGAAATTGTAAAAGATATAGAGGCGGGGATGAAAGTCCAGGTCTTGCAGGCCCCCTACTTTGGGTGGATGGGGAAGGTTGACAGGGTGGAAGAATCTAGTATATTTGTTAAGTTCGGTTTGAGTGAAAATTCTGTTGAAATTAGACTGCCAAACTTTCTAATAGTAGAGTAGAATAGACTTTATGAAATTTCAAAAATTTCAACGTATTCTAATAACTTTTTTAATTGCCGTTGGGTTCTTTTACGGAGGTTACTATTTTGGAAAGAGAGGTTTTGTCTTTGAAGTCAGAAGAAATCCACCTAAGATAGAGATCACAAATAAATATCCTGCGGATGGAAAAATGGACTTTGCCCTTTTTTGGGAAGTTTGGGATCTTTTAAATTCCACTTATCTTGAAAGACCGATTGATCAAAAAGAAATGATGTACGGAGCCATATCAGGTATGGTTAACTCCTTAGGAGACCCTTACACTTCATTTTTACCACCTGAAGTGAATCAAAGCTTTATGGACTCTATGGGAGGAAAGTATGAGGGTATAGGAGCCGAGCTTAGCTTAAAAGATGGGGTTATTATAGTTGTATCTGCATTTGACGGTTCTCCTGCTAAAAGGTCCGGTTTGAGGTCCGGTGACAGGATACTACAGATAGATGACACCGGTACCGCCGGGATGAGTGTTAGCGAGGCAGTGTCTATAATTAGAGGAGACTCAGGCACACAGGTTAGATTGACAATTCAAACAGGCACGGATGAACCCAGGGAAGTTAATATTACAAGAGGAGTGATTACTGTAGCCAGTGTTACATGGGAGGATAAGGGTGATGGTACGGCTTATATAAGAATCAGTCGCTTCGGGACCGATACTAATACAGAATGGGATAAAGTCGTTTCCGAGATTAATATTAAGATGAGAGAGCTTGATGCAGTTATTGTGGATGTGAGAGGTAACCCGGGAGGTTATCTCCAATCTGCAGTTTATATATCCGAAGATTTCTATAGGAATAAAACTGTTTTATTTGAAGAGACTTCCACAGGGGATCAAATACCATTTAACACATCTAAAGTTGGTGTGTTTATGGATATACCTGCAGTTTTTGTTTTGATAGATCAAGGTAGCGCCTCAGCTTCCGAAATACTTGCCGCGTCTTTGAGTGATAATGTTGGCGCTACATTAATCGGAACTAAGTCTTTTGGCAAAGGAACCATTCAGGATGCTATAGATTTCAAAGATGGTTCTGGTATACACATAACAATAGCAAAGTGGCTCACTCCCGAGAAAAAGTGGGTTCACATGGATGGTTTAGAGCCTGATATATCTGTTGAAATAACTGATGAGGACCTGGACAACGGAACTGATTCCCAACTTGATAAGGCCATAGAACTTGCAAAAGATTTTTAAGATATTTATAATCCTTCTTACTTATGTCTAAATATAAGAAAAAAATTACGATTGTCCTTCTAATTATTTTATTCGCCGTTCTTTTTTATCCGGTTTTTAAGTATAACTATCAAATATTGGAGGAAAGAATATCTCCGGCTTTTTCAAATTTAAAACAAAGTATCACCGAATTATTCTCAAGTAAAAAAGGAACTAAGTATGAAGGTCCTGCAGAGAGAATTGGCCAAAGAATAGTTGAAGAAGAGTCCGAGACCATAAATGTAATTGAAAAAGTCTCACCTTCGGTGGTTTCAGTAGTAATTAAAACGATAGATTTTGATTTCTTTTCCGGGTCAGCTATGACTTACGAGTCAGGTATTGGAACAGGTTTTATTGTTGATTCAAACGGACTGGTAATAACAAATAGCCATGTTGTAGATAGACCTGCCGCCGAATATTCTGTTGTTTTAAAAGACGGAACGACCTACGAAGTTGATAAGATACACTTGGATAGTTACTCGGATATAGCAATCTTAGAGATAACAGCTAGAAATTTACCCACGGTTGAATTTGGTGATTCTGATTCTTTAAAAGTAGGGCAAAGAGCTATTGCGATTGGAAATGCTTTGGGTAGATATGATAATACAGTTACGGTTGGAGTAGTCTCAGGGATAGCTAGGGAAGTAATGGCGTCCTCCGGATTTGGTCAGGCAAAAACCTACGAAGATGTTATTCAGACTGATGCGGCATTGAACCCCGGTAATTCAGGAGGTCCTTTATTGAATTCATCAGGACAGGTAATAGGTGTAAATGTTGCTACGACAATGGGGGCTGAGAACATTGGGTTTGCAATACCCGTTAATGTGGTAAAACCCATTTTAGCTTCTTTCATAGAAAACGGAAGAATTATAAGACCTTATTTGGGAGTAACGTACGTCATTATAACCAGAGAAATTTCTGAATTAAGAAATATGCCTGAAGGTGCTTTTGTATCCGGAGTAGTTCCAGAATCTCCGGCAGATGAGGCAGGTTTGCAAAGAGGAGATATTATTTTAAAAATAAATGACGAAGAAATTTCAGGTGAGAATACACTTGCAATTATTATAAATAAAAGCAAGGTT
>JAHYJU010000003.1 GCA_019428825.1 Patescibacteria group bacterium
ATCGAGAAAAAGGCGAAAAATTAGTAAAGTATTTTGTCCAGAACAAATCCTTATCTAATTTTCCTGTTAATGCTGTTTGGGACTGTTTTGCTGGAAAATATTACGTGGATATTTCTATTTTGCACAGAGAAAAGTTCATTGGATTTTTAGAAGAGCATAGAGAGTCCTACAAGCACTCCAAGTTCAATTTGAAACTAGAATACTCACCAAGCGGCACAATCCTTGTCAGTTGGGTGAAAAAAAGGAGATAGTATAGATTTATTCATCCCCCGTGTTATTTAAAAATGCGGGGGCTTTTTTTATAGAAAAAGATAAGGAAGAATTGAAGTTAAAATCAAGGCTGAAGTAGCAAGAATAATAATGATTTTAGTTATTGTGTCCTTCTTGAATATTTTTTTAACTTTCTTCTTGAACGCCTTCTTTTTATCTTTTTTAAATAAATCAGATATTTTTTTCATTTATTTACCTCATAAAACTTTCTTTTACCAAACTTAACTATAGTACCTTCTTTAAAATCCACAACCAGGAACGGGTCTGTAATTTTATTACCATCTATCTCTACCCCACCCTGTTCAATAATTCTTCTAATATTACTTAATGAATTTTCCTCGTTATCAACTTTTTTCAAAAATTCAATTATCTGGAGAGTTCCGTTTACATCTGTTTTTGTAGTCGCTTCAGAAGTAATATCTTTATTCTGCACAGTTTTTTCAAAAAATTCTTCTGCATTCTTAGCTTCTTTATCTCCTTTAATCATCTTAGTTATTTCGTAGGCCATAATCTTTTTATATTTCATTGGATTTTCTTCGGTTTTAATTTTTTCTTGAATTTCCCATATCTCTTCCAAAGGCATGTCGGTTAATAAACGAAGTCCTTTTAGAATAAGTTCATCGGGATAAGACATAGCTTTTCCATAAATATCCTCAGGGGAATCATTTAGGTTGATACCATTACCTTTGGTTTTACTCATAGTGATTGCATCAGGGGCTTCCATAAGCTCGTGCCCTCTCACAAATTTTTCTTTATTTATCATTACACGGGATAAACTTCTTCCCATCAACATGTTGAATATTTGGTCATTACCACCGATCTCCAAATCTACTTCCATGGCAACGGAGTCATATCCTTGCATCAATGGATAAATAAACTCCTGTAATCCTATGGGAGTTAGTTCTTTTAATTTTCTCTGAAAAAGATCTCTTTCAAGCATTTGTTGAACAGTTGTTTTGGACATTAGGTCGATAATATCTTTAAGACTAAGTTTTGAAAGCCATTCTGAATTTCTTTTAAAATAAGCAGGGTTATCCCCTTCGAAATCAATTAGTTGGGATGCTTGTTTTTGCCAACCTTCCATGTTTTTCAAAATATCTTCTTCGGTCATAATTTTTCTATGCTTACCGTCACTTGGGTCGCCGGCGATAGCGGTAAAATCACCAACTAAAAATATTACCTCGTGACCTAGTTGTTGAAGTATTCTCAACGCTCTTATACCCATTGCGTGCCCGATGTGTAGGTAGGGTCCCGTAGGGTCGAATCCTGAATAAGCCTTAATCCTTTCCCCGGACATCAATTTTTCTTTTAAAGCTTCGGGTGAGGGGATTATAGTCTCAACACCCCTTGTTAGGAATTTTTCTATTAGTTTTTCATCTTTTAGAACTTTTGGCATATGTTGAAAGTATATCATCTTTTTCAAGGGCTCAGCCTAGGGCTGAGCCTAGGGCTGAGCCCGGGGCTCAGCCCTGAGAATAGAAAAACCCCCGGGGTCAATAAATGAAGCCGGGGGCCAAAGTAATATTAACTAACTAAAAGAAACTCTGTACTTGAAATCGTGTTTTCCTTTGCGACTTAATTCTTCCAATATGGTCATTTTGAAAAACTCTCCACTTTTGCGTGTTGAGTAGGAAAAATAGTAAGTTTTACCTATTTCTAGCTCCTTACCAACACTTACGCAGCCTTCTTTCAGTTCTGCTTTTGATTGTGCTTCAATCGAAATCGTTGCAGGAATTATTTTAATCGACTCTACATACTCTAATAAAATGGGAAAATTGTTACATCCCTTGCCCATCTGTTCTCCTTTTTCTCTATTTTTATAAGTTTTTTATTTTACTATCTTTTCTTTCACCGTAAATTCGACATCTACGTGGTGGTTTACTTGCTTTCCACAATCTTGAGTCAAATAGCGCCAGATAATTCTTCGCGTCTCTCTAATAATTTCGCAAGGTCCCTTTAGTGTAAAAGGCCCTTTGAAATATAATGATGCTCTGCCCGGTTCCAAAGATGTTATGCGTTTCGTAATCTTCATTTCAACATCTTCTTGCCTTTTTCCATTAGAATCAACTAGCGTTACGGAAAAAGTTTTATTAGCCATATTACTCTCCTATACTCTATTAGTGAATTTGTCTAGTCAATATACTATAAGGTTCGAGGGAAATCAAATGATAAGAGGGCTCAGCCTAGGGCTGAGCCTAGGGCCCGGCCTAGGGCCCGGCCTAGGGCCGGGCCCTGCAATATCTGATATAATAAGTCGATGAAAAAAACGCGTGCGCCAAAATACAAATCAATGCAAAAATTAAAGGGTAAGAATAAATTTTTTAGTCGTGTTTTGAAAATAATAAAAGCTGTTTTTGGTTTTATTTTAAAGGTAATTCAGAAAATATTCGGAATGTTTGATCTTTCACAAAAAAACAAAGGCCTTACAACGACACAGAGAAAAAAGAAGCTTTACACCATGTCTTATATAGCATCAATATTCCTCGGGGTGATAGTAGCAGGAATGTTTTTTGTAATTTTCATTTTTGCATTTTTTTCAAGAGACCTTCCAAATCCTAATCAGCTTTTGGAAAGGACATTCGAACTTTCCACCCGTTTTTACGATAGAAACGACGTTCTCCTATATGAAGTTTATGGAGATAAAAATAGAACCCTAGTTCAACTTGCTGATGTTTCCCCCAACGTGGCACACGCAACCCTATCAGTTGAAGATTCGGAATTTTATTTACATAAAGGTTATTCACTAAGAGGAATCGTAAGAGCCTTGAGAAACACAATTTTTGGCGGGGATCTGCAGGGTGGTTCTACCATAACTCAGCAAGCCATAAAGAATACTCTTTTAACCCAGGAAAGAACTGTTGTAAGAAAAATTAAAGAATTAATCCTCTCCTTACAGCTAGAGAATAGATACTCAAAAGATGAGATTTTGCAAATGTATCTTAATGAAAGTCCTTACGGAGGTATGAATTATGGAATTTATAGTGCCGCTAAAGCTTATTTTAATAAAGACCCAAAGGATTTGAGTTTGTCTGAGTCCGCTTATCTTGCGGGTCTAACTCAGAGTCCTTCCTATTATTCGCAGTTTGGGTCCAATCCGGAAGCTGGGATAGAAAGAAGAAACTATGTTTTGTATCTTATGAGAGAGCGTGGTTGGGTTGCTGCGGATGGTAAGAGATATTACATATCGGACGAAGAACACGAGCAGGCCAAAAATGAAGTATTGAAATTTGATACTGCAAAAATTCCGCTAGAAGCACCCCATTTTACTTACTATGTTAAACAATATTTGGTTGAGATTCTTGGTCAGGAAGCTGTGGAGATGGGTGGTCTAAAAGTTAAAACTACCTTAGACCTTGAAACTCAAAAACTAGCTCAAAAAATCGTTGAAGAGGAAATTGATGATTCAAGTAATTTAAATATTCATAACGCCAGTATAGTTGTTATAGATCCTAAAGAGGGTGGTATTTTAGCAATGGTTGGTTCCAGAGGTTACAACCTAGACCCCTACCCCGAGGGTTGTGTGTCGGGAGCTACGGGAGAAGGAAGTTGTTTGTTCGATCCATATGTTAATGTAGCTTTAGCAAAAAGACAGCCTGGGTCAGCAATAAAGCCCATTACTTACGCCACCATGCTTTCACAAGGTTACACCGTGGCTTATCCTTTTGTTGATGTCCCTACAAATTTTGAGGGTTCTGCCCCGAACAAACCATATCAACCTACAAACTACGATGGTTCTTACCGAGGTGTAATGCCGCTAAGAAAATCTCTTGGAAACTCAATAAATGTAACAGCTGTTAAAGCCCTAAAGATTGTGGGCATAGATAACATGATAGACCAGGCAGAAAAAATGGGCATAACGACATTTACTGATAGAGACCGCTATGGTTTAGCCCTAACTTTGGGTGGTGGTGAAACAAAGTTATTAGAACTCACAGGAGCTTTTTCTGTATTTGCTGCAAAGGGAATATATAGAGAGCCAAATCCAATAATTGAAGTTACCGATCAGAGAGGAAGAGTTGTTTACAAACCTTCAATGGCAGAAAAAAGAGCTTTAAGTGAGGAAGTAGCCTTTTTGATATCTGATATTTTATCCGACGACGGCGCCAGGTCCGATGTTTTTGGTGCCGGCTCCTTACTTAATGTACCCGGAAGACAGGTAGCAGTAAAAACAGGAACTACCGATGATAAAAGAGATAACTATGCTATCGGTTTCACTCCATCTGTGGTCGCAGGAGTATGGGTTGGTAATAGTAATAATGACAGAATGAATCCTTATGTGGCTTCAGGTATCTCAGGCGCTACACCGATATATAGAAGATTTATGATGGAATATCTCGAAGGAAAGGAAGTTGAGAGATTTGAAAATCCCCCTACCGTTGAAAAAATGGAAGTTGATAGATTAACCGGTGGTCTTCCTTATAAAGATTTTGATAGGAGAACCGAATGGTTCGCAAAAAATACCCAGCCGACTGCAGTTAGTGATTGGTATCAAAGAATAAGAATTTGCAAAATAGATGGAAGAATTGCTAATGAGTCTTGTATTGAAGCCGATCAGTCTAAGGAAGCTGATTTTATTCGCATAAGAGCGGAGTTCAATGAATGGCAGAGTTCAGTTGATTCTTGGGTAAAGGGTGCTTATAAAGATGATGAAAAATATTTTCCTCCAGAAATGGTTTCAAGACTGGAATTTGATGAGGACGGTAAGGTTTCAAATAAGGATGATGTTTATGCTCAAATAGTAGGCTATAAAAATGGTGATTCAGTGAACTTGAATTTTAGATTGAATGTTGAAGTTTCAAGTTATAGAGATATCGAAAGAGTTACTTTCTACATGGACGAAGAAAAGGTGTCTGAGGATAAAAACTCTCCTTATGGTTATACTTTCAGTTTAAGCGCGGATAAGATAGGTGAGCATACTTTTAAGGTTATTGCTACCGATGAAAAAGATAATAAAGGGAGCGATGAGATAAAGCTAAATGTTCGGGGTTATGCTGTCGACTAAAATGATTCTGAATGAATGTTTATCTCAGCTTTTCGTTATTGGCACTTATCCTTGTAACTGATATATTTACATTATTCTATGGACAATCCCAATGATATTGAGAATATAAAAAAATATTTGTCCGAAAAACTTGAAACTGTTTCAAGTGTTGATGATATTTCAAAAATTAGAAACGAGTTCTTAGGGAAAAAAGGGTTTATCGGTAAAATGCTTTCCGATATGAGAAATATTTCTTCAGACCAAAGAAAGGATTACGGTGCAAAATTAAACTTATTGAAAATAGAGGTTGAAAACATGATAGATGAATACTCCGGGAAATTTGAAAACGACAAAGATTCAATCTATACCGAACTTTATAAATCGTTGCCCGGGCGTAAGCCTGAAATTGGTCATATAAATATAATTACCCAAGCAATTTCTGAAATAACCAAAGTATTTGCCCCACTGGGTTTTAACAGAGTTAGATACCCTGAAATTGATAGAGAATATTATGTTTTTGAAGCTCTTAATATGCCTGAAACTCACCCCGCAAGGGATGAGTGGGAAACTTTCTTTGTAGATAGTCCTAATGACGAAAAACTTGGAAGACTTGTTATTACGCCCCATACCTCAAGTGGTCAGGTTAGAGAAATGCTAAAAGGAGAATTACCTATAAGAATGTTAAATATCTCAAGATGCGGAAGAAGACAAATAGATGTTAGCCACGTTCCCAGTTTTTATCAATTTGAGGGTTTGGTTATTGATGAAAATATAAGCACAACCCATCTTATTGGAGTTTTGGACTATTTTGCAAAAAATTTCTTTGGGGCTGATAGAGAAACCAGGTTGCGACCTTATCACTTTAGATTCACAGAGCCCAGCTTTGAGGTTGATATTAACTGTGGAATATGTCATGGCAAGGGTTGTAAACTTTGTAAAGGTGGTTGGCTTGAACTTGGAGGTGCCGGAATGGTTCATCCTAATGTTTTAAAAGCCGGTGGTGTTGACACTGAAAAGTATTCGGGTTTTGCATTTGGTTGGGGAGTTGAAAGAACTTATATGATGAAATCAGGAACAAAAATTGATGATATAAGAAACCTTTTTTCAAATGATTTAAGATTTTTGGAGCAATTTTAATATGAACATATCTATACCCTACTCTTGGATAAAAGATTATATAAAAACAGACGCTAAAGCAGAAGATATAGCTAGAATATTATCTTTGCATTCTTTTAGTGTGGATAAAATAATTAAAGCCGGGGGCGATGAAATTTTTGAAATAGAAGTTACCCCGAATCGCGGAGATGCCTTATCTGTTTTGGGGATAGCAAGGGAACTAAAAGTACTTTTACCAAGACAGGGATTTAAATGTGAGTGGTTAAAAAAAGAATATGAAGAGCCTAAGAATTTGGACGTGCAGGATAATATTGAAGTTGTGATTAAAGATAAAACATTGGTGCCGAGATTTAGTGCGGTAATAATGGATAATGTAAAATTTGTCGAATCTCCGAAACTAATCAGAGAGCGTCTTGAAAATGTCGGTATTAGACCTTTGGGCAATGTTATTGATGTTACTAACTATATGATGATAGACAAAGGCCAACCCATGCATGTTTTTGATTACGAAAAAATATTGGGTTCAAAGATGATAGTAAGGGAGTCAACAGAAGGTGAGGTTATTTCAACTTTGGACGGTATAGATAGAAAACTTCCTTCGGGGGTTATTGTTATTGAAGATGAGGACGGACGTTTAATAGACTTGTGCGGAATCATGGGTGCAAAAAACAGCGAAGTTGATGAAAATACAAAGAAGATTCTTTTATTTGTTCAGGTTTACGACCCGGTTAAGATAAGAAAAGCTTCTATGAGTTTAGGTCACAGGACCGATGCTGCTTTGAGATTTGAAAAAGGGATTGATTACGAAGGCGTTATCCCCGCACTTTGGGAATCAGTTGAAATGATAAGTAAGCTTTCAGGTGCAAAATTATCATCGGGTCTTATTGATATTGTAAATTATGAAAGGGATCCCAAAGAAATACATATTGATTTTCAGAAGATAAATAAATTAGCCGGTATTGAGATAGAAAATCAAAAAGTTTCTTCAATTCTCTCTGACTTGGGTTTTGAAAAAGTTGGTGATGGCAACGTAATGGTACCTTCATGGAGATATGAGGATATAAACATTATTGAGGATTTAGCTGAAGAAGTAATTAGGATTTACGGTTATTACAACTTACCTGCAAAACTTCCTTCGGGGGAAATTCCCGTGAGGGAAATTGATAAAACTTTTTATTGGGAAAAGGTTGTCAGGTATTTTCTTAAATACGTGGGATTTTTTGAATGTTATACATATTCCGCTACAGATAAAGAAAATGTAGATGAAAATGCATTGAATTTATCTAATCCTCTTAATGAAGATATGACCCATTTAAAAACTTCCCTACTCCCCCAGCTTTTGGATGTGGTTAATAAAAATCAGGGTTACTCCGAGAAAATAAAAATCTTTGAAATAGGGAGCGTCTATCTTTTAAGTGGGTTGAATAGTGAGGATAAAATACCAGATCAACCACTGAGGCTCGGAATAGTAACAAAAGGTATAGATTACAATGAGTTAAAGGGAATTTTGAAGGGTATGTTTGATACTTTGGGAATTAAATATGGCTTAGAGGAGAGTTTAGGCATCAAATACGAGATAAAAGAGTATGGCGGGGAAAGACTTGGTGTTGAGTTTAATTTTGACGATTTAGTTCAAAAGGCCACTAAAGTAAGAGCTTACAAACCTCTGACCAGCTTTAACTCAATAAAGGAAGACCTTACTTTTGAGATTCCTCAGGGAGTTCTATATCCTCAAATTGAGAAGATTATTCTGGAAACTGATAAAAGAATTTTCAAACTTGAATTTAAGGATATATATAAAAATTACCTTACATTCTCTATTGAATATTTGGATGATGAGAAGCAAATTTCTTCTGAAGATACCCAGGAGATTAGAAAAAAGATATTTAAAAATTTAGAAAAGCTCGGGGTTAAACTTAAAATTTAATCTATTTTCATATGTTTCAATTAAAAGATTTTGGAGTAACTAAAAACACAGGTGTCTTAAAAAATGGTTCGAAGGTTTTTCATTTTTATAAACCTAATATGCCTGTTTCTACTGCTGTTATTTTTGATTCAGGTTCTAAATTTGATCCCGTTGGAAAAGAAGGACTTGCTCATTTTGTCGAACATATACTTTTTAAAAGCACTAAAAAATTTAAAGACGAGACGGAGGCCGGGCTTTTTTTAGAAAGTATCGGTGGTCAGGCTAATGCCTTTACGGGTGTTGACCTTCTTGGAGTAACTGCCGATATCGGTATAGAATTAGATTATCCTAAGGTTGTTGATTTTATCCACGAGCTTACAAAAGAATCTTTATTTGAGGAACAGAAGATTGAGATTGAGAGAGGAACTATTCTTGGTGAGATAGCCGATTATGAGTCAAACCCCGCACTTCATATTAGAGATTTAATGCAAGATGGTTTGTTCCAGGGTACTTATGCTGAAAGACCTATTGCCGGAAATGCTGAAACTGTTATGGGCATATCACGCGATGACTTGTATAATTTTTACAAATCAAGGATAGCAGCAAAAAATATGTCTGTTGTTGTAGCAGGTGATATTGAGTTTGATAAAATCGTTGATTTGTTTGATGCTACATTTTCTGAAGCACTGCCCTTCGAAGAAAAATCGGATGCCGGGGATTTAGAGGTTATTAGGAAAGATCCTTTGGGTATAAAGGTTTACGAAGGTATTGACCATATATTTACGGGTTTTTCTTTTAGAACGGGCAGGTATACTAATCCTGATTCTAAGGTTTTGGATGTCATTGAAACACTTATGGGAGAGGGTTTTTCTTCGTCTCTTTTTAGAAAATTAAGGACTGAAAACGGATTGGTTTATTCTCTTAAGGTTATGTCGGGAAGTTATATAGACAGAGGTCATTTTTCTGTTGTAACCGCGACTTCGAAAGAAAAATTACAGTTAGTTCTTGATATTTTAACAAGTGAGTTTAAAAGATTGGAGAGTGGTGATGTTGATGAGGTTGAGTTAAATCTGGCAAAACAAAAAATAATTAGATCTAAAATAAGAGAAATGCAGGATTCTAACACTTGGGTTGGTTTTCATCTTTCTGATATTTTTTTTAATCCGGATAATCCTATTGACCTGGCAGGGTATTTGAATGAGATTGAAAATATTACACTAAAAGATGTAGTTGAAATTTCCAAAAAGTATTTTACTAAAAACAGTTGGTATTTGGCTCTGTGCGGTGATGTTAAGGAAAATGATTTTAAGATTGATTACTGAAAAATATTATTCTTTGTATCCCTCGGCTTGAATTCTAAACCCTTCTGTGTACTTTCCGTTTAATTTAAGTAATTCCTCATGGGTTCCCTGTTCTATTATTTTTCCGTCATCAAGAACAATTATCCTATCAGCGTTTCTTACTGTCGAGAACCTATGTGAAATTATTATTACTGTTTTATTTTCAAAGAATTCATATATTTTTGTAAATATTTTTGCTTCTGATGCGGTATCTATGGCTGCAGTAGGTTCATCAAATATTACCAAGGGGGCGTTTCTGTAGAAAAACCTTGCTAAAGCAATTTTTTGCCATTGACCTGTGCTGGGTCTGACACCTCCCTTAAACCTCTCACTTAAAATTGTATCGAATTTATTCGGATACTCTTCAATAAAGTCTAGGGCATCCGCGGTTTGTGCAGCATCTCTCATCTTTTTTTGGTCTATCTCGTCAACTTTACCTATCATAATATTCTCTTTAACACTTAGACTGCTGTAATTGTTAAAATCCTGAAATAACGTCCCAAAGTTTTTATATAGTGATTCTGATTTAATGTCAGAGATTTCTATATCATTAATAGTTATCTGTCCCTCAGATGCTTTATAAAACTTGCAAAGAAGCTTAACCAGTGTTGTTTTTCCGGCTCCGTTGTGACCTACTATTGCAATCTTCTCTCCCGATTTAATATTTAAAGATAGGTTTTTTATGACCTTTTTATCATTTCTGGGGTAAGAGAAACTCACATCTTTGAAATCAATACTAGGGCCTTTATCCATCATAGGCAGTTCCTTATCTCCGTCATTTAAAACAGGTTCTGCCATAAAAAGATAGTATACATCTTTAATTTGTATTGCTGACTCTGAGACATCATTAAAGTTTTGTACTACTCTGGTAACGGAGGTTTCTAAAATGTTTAGAGATCTCATCCAAAAAGCTACATTACCGATACTTAGAATTCTGTTAAGAAATCTTTTAAATATTTCCAAATATCCGTAGAAGGTTAGTAAATCCCGAAGAAAACCTATAAAGTGACTCCAAAATCTGGATTTCTGAGCGAATTTAAGATGTCGGTCGGTAAGCCAATTTGTAAACTTAGTGTACAAATCATCTATATATTTAAATGACCCTGTAACTGTAACTTCTTGTAGGGGTGTTGGGTTTTGCAAGGTCCAAGCAGCTTCTGTTACCCTTCTATGTTTTTCTGTATTTTCAAAACGAAGTTTATATATTTTTCTTCTCATTACCCTATCAATAAACAAATATGGGATTGATATAATGAGTGTTAATACTACGAATTGGGGCATAAATCTTAGAACAAGAGTTAATGTTACAAACATCTTTACTACGTTGACAATAAAGTCGATACTAGTGTCTACATATCTGAAAACATTCCAAAGATAATTACCGGCTCTATAAACTTTGTCGCTTATTTCCGGTTGCTCTAGAGTCTGGATTCCTAATCGATTTAGTTTGTGATAGAGTTCCCTCCTTAAGAACACGTCGCTTTTTAATCTAATTATGGATCCCGCATAGCTATTTACAAAAGCAAGGACAGTTTCAATAACACTGTATGTAAGGAGAACTGCTAGATAAGGATACATGCTTTGAATAACAGCATTTGGTTCTTGTATGACCCTCGTTAACTCGTCTAAAGCTCTGGCGAATATCAGAGTATAGATAATGTCCTGAACTTTAAATATTGTTTGACCAACAATATATACAGTGGTTGCATAAGGGTGGTTTTTGAAAAATAGTGATAAACCCCATTTAGATATTTTAAATGTTTCTAAGAAACTGACTTTTTGGTAATCATCTGAATTATCAGGTTTATTAGAGGATGCAGATTCATTATCAGACATAATACTTTATTCTAATTTGAAAAGAGTGAAATTTAAAGGTTTTTCTTAACTTTATCCACTATCTCATCAAAAGATGCGGGGTCTTGAATAGCTATCTCCGATAACATTTTTCTGTTCAACTCAATTTTTGATTTTTTTAAGGCGTTAATAAATCTGCTGTACATAATCTCATGTTTGGTTAAAGCTGAGTTTAATCTTGATATCCAAAGTCTCCTTAGATTACCGGGTCTTTTTCTTCTACCTCTAAAGGCATGTTCCCCGGCTCTTAATACAGCCTCACTTGCCTTTTTATAATTTTTGCTTCTATTACCCCTATACCCTTTTGCAAGTTTTAATACTTTTTTATGTCTTTTTGCGGCGCTAGGCCCACCTTTTACTCTTGGCATTATATTTCCTTTCCATGCTTGTTCAGCATCTTTTTAAACATTTTTTTATGACCTTTGTTTTTCTGTTCAGAAACACCTGTATTTCTGGTTTTATTAGGACTACTTTTTTTCTCTTTTAAGTGGCCCATACCTACACTTTTCTTCATTATTTTACCTGTTTTTGTTATCTTTACTCTTCTAAGTAAAGTTTTTTTTGTTTTTATCTTTTGTTTTGCCATATTAATTCACTTTCCTACAAACATTGCCCAAACGGTATTACCCAATCTTTTGGGCTCTTCTTCAATTTTTGCTACTTCATTAAGTTCTTTTTCAATTTTCCTGATTTGATCTATTGCTACCTCAGGGAACATTGCTTCCCTACCCTTCATTTTTACTGTTATCTTAACTTTGTCTCCATCGTCAATAAATTCTTTTGCTCTTTTAACAAATCTTTGCATATCTCCTTCTCCTGTGGTTGGGCTCAATCTAAGCTCCTTTACTTCAGTTTTTTTACTTTTTGCCTTTGCTGTGCTTTCTTTCTTTTTTTCGTCGTATAAAAACTTAGCAAAGTCTACTATCTTAGCCACCGGGGGGTTGGCGTTTGGAACTACTAAAACAAGGTCCAAATCATCTTTTAAAGCTATACCCAATGCTTCACTTGTTTTCATCACACCTAAATTTTCGCCTTTAGTCGAAATTACTCTAACTTCTTCTGATTTTATCTGTTGGTTTTTTGTGTACCAGTTTGGTATATGCTTTCCTCCTAAAACCTTAGTAAATTACCACAAATTGAGAGATTTGGTCAAATACATTTTTTCAATTTTCTCAATTACTTCATCAAGGGGTTTTAACCCAAGATTCTCTTCAGTGCGTAGTCTAACACTTACTCCATTATTTTCAATCTCTTTATCCCCGATTATAAACATATAGGGAATTTTCTGCATTTGAGCATCTCTTATTTTTGCTTGCATTGTTTCAGATCTGTCGTCTATTTTTACTCTTATGTTTTTCTCTTTTAGCTTTTCGGAAACTTTTTGTGCGTATTCAATGTGTTTATCACCAATAGGTATTATTTGGACTTGTAAGGGACACATCCATACAGGAAACGCTCCGTTTGTATGCTCTATATAAACTCCCATGAATCTTTCAAGTGATCCTAAAAGTGCCCTGTGTATCATGAATGGTGTTTTTTGATCCCCACTGTTGTCTATGTAGGTCATGTTGAATTTGCTCGGAAGATTAAAATCTACTTGTATAGTTGAAAGTTGCCATTTTCTACCTATAGCATCGGAAACTTTGATATCAATTTTTGGACCATAGAATACTGCCCCACCTACATCCGTAATGTAGTCTTCAAAACCAAAATTTTTGAGAACTAGTTTTAATCCTTCTTCGGCTTTATCCCAATCTTTATCTCCCCCAATGTATTTTTCCTTGTTCTCAGGGTCTCTTACCGATAAATTAACTTCAAAATCGTCAAAACCGAATGTTTTTAGGACGAACATAGTTAAGTCCATAGCTTCCATAAGTTCATCGTGAAGTTGTTCCTCGGTGCACATTATGTGGCCGTCGTCTTGGGTAAATCCTCTTACTCTGGTTAAACCTTGCAAAACTCCACTTTTTTCATATCTGTAAACTGTTCCCATCTCTGCTGTTCTGAATGGAAGTTCTTTATAACTTCTAGGTCTGTGATTGTAAATTTTAATATGCATAGGACAATTCATAGGTTTTAACCTGTATTGCTCATCTTCTATTCCAAAGGAGTTATACATGGCGTCTTTATAAAAATCCAAATGCCCGGAGTGTGACCATAGAGCTTCACTTGCAATATGAGGAGTTGTTACCGGTAAATACCCTCTTTCAAGATAAGTGTTAAAGGCAAACTCCATGGCTTTGTGTCGGACAAATGCCCCGTTAGGCATCCACAGAGGAAGTCCTTGACCAACCTCGTCGTCCATAAAGAAAAGTTCCATTTCTTTCGCTATATTTCTGTGATCTCTTTCTTTGGCCTTTTCAATCATCTCAAGATATTCATCTAGTTCTTCTTGAGTTTCAAAAACAGTTGCATAGATTCTTGTGAGCATTTTGTTTTTTTCATCACCGTGCCAATAAGCTCCGGCAACACTTAAAAGTTTGAAAGCGCCGATGCTACTTGTTCTTCCAGTGTGGTTGCCCGCACACAGGTCAATATCATAGTATCTTCCCTCTTTGTTCCCTATTTCACAAACTGTCGGATTTCCTCCGTCTTTTTCAATTTCTCCTATCATTTCAAGTTTAAAAGGATTATCTTTGAAAATTTCTTTTAATTCTTTGAAACCGGCATCTCTCATTAAAATAGGAAGATTTGCTTCTACAATATCTCTCATTCTTTCTTCTATTTTAGGAAAGTCCTCTTCTGTTATTTTTCCTTCGTAATCGAAATCACCGTAGAAACCATTTTCTATTGGAGGTCCCATTACTTTTTTTGCTCCCGGGAATAAACTTTCCACAGCCATATGCATGACATGTTCTGTGCTGTGCCTTAGAGGGTACAGCGGATTATCTTTGATTTTATCTATTACTTTTTGTTTTTTCATATATTTGTCTTTCTGATTATATCTGAATTTTGCTTAAATGAATACGTTTTATGAGTTTTAATAAGATTATTTCCCCGCTCTTGGCGAGGTTGTGGTTGTTGTAAAGATTGTGTAAAAAAGATTATTTTTCACTGTGTTTATTTTTACTACTTGAGATTGGGTGTGTCAATGAAAAAGCTTCACAAAATTTTTGTGAAGCTTTTGGCAGTAGCTCTCTTCGATAATCTGTTTTCAATAAATGTGACCTTGTCGGAAAAAGACATTTCTAACCATTTTTCTTTTTCAGCCCCTTCATTGGGAACTCCAAAATAGGCACAGAATATTGCGGCTTCGTAAAGATTTATAGGGGTTTTTTCTTCTTTGGGAATCGGAACGAATCCTCCATTTTTATCTTTTTTTACTCCGCAAAGTTTTTCTCCGATTGTTATAGTCCTTGGATCTTGTTTACCAACTTTCGTAGTTAAGAAGGTTAACTTACCTGATTCTTTATCAGTTTTGGTATTTTCTTCATTTGGTACAAAATCCAAAATCTCGAACAAAGGTTTATCTGTCACATAATCGTTATTACTCTCAGCCATTTTTACTCCTATCTATTTTTTCTTAAAGAATATAGCAGAAGACTATAGCAGATTTGAATTAATGTCAAAAAAATGGCACGTAATATCTCAAAGTTTTTAACCTTGGTTTTATTACGTGCCTAAAACGATCATTTTTTCCGCATAAAATTCTCAATGGCTTATAGAGTCCAGTTCCCTATGCCGTGAGATTATTAGCCCCACAGTTTCCTCCTTTCGGATTTGATAGAGATGAGATACTTGATTCCACAATGATTATAGAATCCCATCTCTTTCCGATGATATCTGTCCTCCTCCCTCTAAACCTACTCAATAAGCAAAGAGTAGCTAATGTAGGAAGTATTATACCTAAAATTTTTAAAAAGTCTATAAGTCTATTTGTAGCTATAATTCTAAAATTTCTTTCTCAACTGGTATTGTTTTTACATGAATAAGGCCAAATTTTTTTAAAAGAACTAGAATTAAAAATATTGTGTTTGTGTAGATAAAATATATTACAGAGTTATAAATTTGTAAGATTCCAAATACTAACAAAGCTAATGTAGGGCTAAAAAGATTTTTGTATGGTTCTACAACATTATTTATTTGTGTGGATATGGAATTTTTTATCGTTCCCGTAACGCTTTCTGTTGTGCTTTCAGGCAAGGATATGTTAGCGGGTAATTCAGTAATTCCGAAGCTGTTTAGAACAGCAGCTACTTGAGGATTTGATTCCTTAAGTGATTCAAGGTTTAAGGAAGTAATCTCCTCGGCTACCTGTTTTTCATATTCTTTCTCTACAGCTTCTTTTACGGGTTTTTCTACTATATCTGCGGCCCACTCCCCTACATTTATCGAAGAGATATTTTCAGACATAAGAAAAACCGACAATGCTGTAATTACACTTATAATAAGAAGAAATCCTTTTGTAGCAGACCTTCCGGAGTATCTAATTCTTATTTTAATTAAACTCTTACTTATGGAATTTGTTCTTTGAATTGAAAATAGAAAATAAAGAAACGAAAATACTGAGCCTACTATAGCCTCTTCTGTTTTAAATTTAGTCAAAAATATGAAAGATAAGATAAAAACTATCGAGGGTGCTATAAATATTTCCCATTTTTTATTTATGGAATGCGAGATTAATCCAATAGTCCAAAGAGTCGGTAGCAGGATTAAAGCAAAGGGAATTGCAAACTCGGGAGACAGGGAAAAATACCTTTGGTTTTCTACAAAGTTTGTAATTACTCTGCAAAGAAAAAACAACTCTATTGCAAAAAGAACATACAGTATTGATTTTTTTACAACAGAATATTTATTCAAGCCAACACTTTCCATTGTTTAAGTATAGATTTTAGACTATTTTCTTACAAGTCTTTAGTCGTGATGATGAGATTTTTCGTATTCATCTGCTTCCGTCTTGGTTTCATGAATAGTCCCATCGGGATGATTTGCGGGGCTATAAACTGTGTAGAGTTTCAAGTCTTCTGTCTCACTTGTGTTTATGATATTGTGCTCTGTTCCCGCAGGAATGACTATTGCGAACCCGTCAGTAATACTATATTCCTGACCTTCGGCAACTAATTTTCCTTCACCTGCGTCTATTCTGAAAAATTGATCTACATCACCGTGTATCTCCATCCCAATTTCCTCACCCGGTTTTAGACTCATAATGACAAGCTGGCTATGCTCGTTTGTTGACAGAACCTGTCTAAAATTACTATTTCCGAGAGTTAATTCTTCAATATTATCTACGAATATTGGCATAATATTTTTCCTTCCTTAAAATTATTATAACTATTTACTTATATTATTTTATTTATTATATATTAAACATTGGAAGTCGTTAATCTTAACTGAGATCAAGATAAGTTACTCTACTCTAAGAGTGCCACTCTCGAATAGATATTTCGTGGATTATTGAATGTGTTTTTCCAAAGACTATCAACAAGTTGTATCCCTTGTCCCACAATCTTTCCATGTTTTGAAGTGTTACTTTGTCTTTGTATTGTGATTTTGTGTTTATTACATCATTTATTATGTTTATTTCTTGATAAGGATTAGTCTCATTTTTTATATATTCCAAATTATTGTAATCAAGTTCAACCCCCGATATTTCCTGGTAGCACTTAGAAATATTACTTAATTCGAAGAAATTAGCATCCCACCCCGATATTCCTTTAAGGTAATCCAGGTAGCTTCCAAGAGATGCCTCCATGTTGTCAGGTTTTATATAGTTACTTCTTATTGATATTTGCTCAACATAAAGACATGTTATTACTACATCTTTAGGGAATTTTTGAGCAAGGTGATTTAGTTGGTCAACTGTATCTGGCTCCGGGCTTGAAACTTGTATGGCAGAAGCTTGTGCTAGAAACCAAGTGTAATAAGACTCACCCAGGGATTTTATCTGCTCCTTCCTGTTGTACGGAAGCATTTTTTCACCACCTTCTACAAGAACCATTCTTCTTTTTCCATCTGTTTTATCAATAAAATCTTGAAGATAGTTTTCTAAAACTCCCCAAGCAGGGTCTTTAGGATCGTATATGTGTTCAAAGCCTAAATAGTATAATATTTGCCCCCCTTTTCTTATATGAAAAAAGTACGGGGTTGGATAAGGCCCGAATTTTGTAAGTTCGAGATATTTTTTTTGAAGATTGTTTAGCACAGGTTAAGTATATATTAAAGGGCTCAGCCCTGTACAGGGCTGGGCCATCTGCTAGACTCAGTCTAGCATTTCTATTCTCACTAGAATTTACTTTATTACCAACTAAAAAACGGTTTAGTGGAATTTCCGGACTGAGTCCGGCATACCCAAATAGTTGTCAAAAATCCCCCAAAAGTTTAAAGTATACCAATGAAAAAATACGTATACTTTTTTGGAAATAATAATACTGAAGGTTCCTCGGACATGAAATTTATATTGGGGGGTAAGGGTGCGAATCTTGCTGAAATGAGCAAGGTAGGAATTCCGGTTCCGTCTGGATTTACAATATCCACTGAAGTTTGCAGAGATTACAATCTAAATGGGGGTCAAATTCCCGAGGGTTTGGAGAAGCAGGTTGATGAATATTTAAAACAATTAGAAGAAGCTACAGGAAAAAAATTTGGAGATGATAGTAATCCTCTCCTTGTTTCTGTAAGGTCAGGGGCTGCTGCATCAATGCCGGGTATGATGGATACTATTTTGAATTTAGGTTTAAACGATTCTGTTGTGTCAAGAATTTCTGAAAATACAGGTAACCCAAGATTTGCTTGGGATTCGTACAGAAGATTTATTCAAATGTACGGGAACGTTGTTGAGAATATTGAGCACGAAAAATTTGAACATATTATTGATGAAGTTAAGTTATCAAAAGGTAAAAAAGAAGATACCGAAATGTCTTCCGATGATTGGCAAGAGGTTTCAAACGGATATAAAAAATTATTTAAGATAGAAAAAGGATATGATTTTCCCGATGACGCTAAAAAACAACTTTGGGGATCAATTTTGGCTGTTATAGGGTCTTGGAATAACACCAGGGCTGTTACTTACAGACAACTTAATAGGATTGATGAGACAAAAGTATTTGGTACTGCTGTTAATGTTCAATCAATGGTTTTTGGAAATCTAGGTCCTGAATCAGGTACAGGTGTTGCCTTTACGAGAAATCCTTCCACAGGAGAAAATCTTCCTTATGGTGAGTATTTAATGAATGCTCAGGGTGAGGACGTAGTTGCAGGTATAAGGACTCCTAAACATCTTGATTCTTTAAAGCAGGAAAACGAGGAAATATATAATCAACTTATTGAGATTTTCTCTATTCTGGAAAAACATTACAAGGACATGCAGGATGTTGAGTTTACTATTGAGAATGGAAAATTGTTTATCTTACAAACTAGAAGTGGAAAAAGAACCGCCCCGGCTTCAGTTAAAATTGCCGTAGATATGGTAAGTGAAAATTTAATTACCGAAAAAGAAGCGTTGCTAAGAATAGAGCCTGATAAATTAGATCAGCTTTTGCACCCAACACTTGATGAAAATGCTAAGTCTCAGTTTAAAGTTATAGCAAAAGGGCTACCCGCTTCCCCCGGGGCCGGTGTGGGTGAGGTTGTTTTTGATGCAGATACCGCAGTTGATTGGAAAAAGCAAGGAAAAAAGGTAATTTTAGTGCGTTTAGAGACATCTCCCGAGGACATTGCAGGTATGAACGCTGCAGTTGGTGTTTTAACTGCAAGAGGAGGTATGACTTCTCATGCCGCGGTTGTTGCCAGAGGTATGGGAAAGTGTTGTGTATCGGGTTGTGAGTCAATATCTGTGTCGGAAGCTAAAAAAGAGATGCATGTAGGTGATTTAGTAGTTTCTGAAGGTGATTTGATAACATTAGACGGTTCTACAGGTGAAGTTTTTTTAGGAGAAGTTCCTACAACCGATCCCGAACTTTCGGGCTATTTTGCAACTATAATGGAATGGTCGGACAAATATAAAAAGCTCGGAGTAAGAACTAATGCAGATACTCCAAAAGATTCCCAAGTTGCAAGGGATTTTGGAGCCCAGGGAATTGGTCTTTGCCGAACCGAGCATATGTTTTTTGAAACTGATAGGATTTTTGCTGTCCGTCAGATGATTGTTTCTGATACAGTTGATCAAAGAAAAGCTGCTTTGGAAAAGATTTTTCCTATTCAGAAAAATGATTTCAAAGAGTTATTTCAAATTATGAGTGGCTTACCTGTTAAAATACGTTTACTAGATCCCCCACTTCATGAGTTTTTACCCAAGACAAAGGAAGATATAAAGGAAATTGCAGATGAAATGGAAATTTCGGAAGAAAAATTAACCGATAAAATTGAATTTTTGCACGAATTTAACCCTATGATGGGTCATCGGGGGTGCCGTTTAGGAGTTACTTATCCTGAGATATTTGAAATGCAGGTTAGGGCAATATCAGAAGCTGCTTGTGAGTTTATTAAAGAGGGAAATTCTATTACTCCTGAAATTATGATTCCTCTTATAGGGGAGTTTAATGAGTTAAAGTGGTTAAAGGACCGTTTAGTTCCGGTAGTTGAGGAAACTATAAAAAAGTTCGGGGTTGAGATGAAGTATGAGATTGGAACTATGATAGAAATTCCCAGAGCAGCTTTAACTGCTGATAAAATAGCTCAGGAGGCTGATTTCTTTTCTTTTGGTACAAATGATTTAACACAGATGACTTATGGGTTTTCGAGAGATGATTCGGGTAAGTTTTTGAATGATTACATTGAAAAGAAAATTGTTGCTGAGGATCCTTTTAAGAGCTTGGATATTGATGGAGTTGGAAAATTGATGAAAATGGCTGTGGATTTGGGTCGTTCTACCAAAGAACACCTGCACATCGGGATCTGTGGTGAGCAGGGTGGGGATCCTGCAACGATAAAATTTTGCCACGAAATTGGGTTGGATTATGTATCTTGCTCTCCTTATCGTGTTCCTATTGCAAGATTGTCCGCAGCTCAGGCAGCTATTGAGAGTGAGGAGTAAGAATTTCCGGGCTGAGTCCTGCGCTAGACTGAGTCCGGCGGACTGAGTCTAGAAAATTCTAGATAGTTAATGGTGGGCGGTAAAGGAATCGAACCTATGACCTCCACAATGTCAATGTGGCGCTCTAACCGACTGAGCTAACCGCCCCTGCTTATATCTTATTCTATTTTCAATCTTTCTCACTCGGACAAGCCTCGTTTTATACCCCACTTAATTTCTTGTGTGTATGGCTAGCTCCGGATTTTCAATTAGGAGCTAACCGCCCCTGTTTATATCTTATTCTATTTTCAATCTTTCTCACTCGGACAAGCCTCGTTTTATACTCCACTTAATTTCTTGTGTGTATGGCTAGCTCCGGATTTTCAAGAATATTTTATCAATTTTCAAAGGTTTTTGTTTACTTTTTCTTAGGATTCATTACCTTATCAATAATCCCATATTTTACAGATTCTTGAGCGTCCATCCAATAATCTCTGTCCATGTCTCCCTTTACTTTATCAAGTTTTTGATTTGTTTCTTTAGATATAGCTCCTGCATACTGGTCTCGTAGTTTTAACATATGTTTAGCTGTAATTTCAACATCGCTGGCTTGTCCTTCTACCCCACCAATGACTTGATGAATCATTGTATGTGATCCCGGAAGTGCATACCTTTTACCTTTTGTTCCCGCAGCTAGTATTAAAGCCCCGGCTGATGCTGCTAACCCTACATTTATTGTAACTACGTCATTTTTAATGTGTTTTATAGTGTCATACATAGCAACTCCGGCATACACCTCTCCGCCCGGAGAGTTGATGTAAACACTAATATCTTTTTCAGGATTTTGGCTTTCTAAAAAAAGCAGTTGAGCGATAAAAGTGTTTGCAACTCCCATATCTATCGGTCCTGTAACAAAAACAACGTTGTCTTTTAGAAGTCTCGAATAAATATCATAAGACCTTTCCATTCCTGATTGGTCTTTTTCGATTACTATTGGTACTAATGTGTTTTTCATTTTTCCTCCTTTTCTTCATTCTCACTATCATGAGTATGATTATGAGATCCTTGTGTTTCTTCAATTAACATATTTAAAAGCTTATTTTTTTGCAAAATATTTTTGATATAAAGTTTCTGCATTGGGTCTTTCATTTGTTCTGCAACACTCGGGTCTCCGGATGCATTTATCATTTCATCAATTTCATTATCATCTATTTCTATCTTTTCTTCAGTTATTAAATGAGAAAGTACAAATTCGGCCTTTATATTATTTTCCGCCATTTTTAAGTAATCGTATCTTATTTCTTCCGCTGTTTTTTCTTGTGCTTGAAGGTATTTATCTAGTGTTAATTTTATTGTTTGTAGCTGTTGCATCAACTGACCCATTAACCTATCCGCTTCTTCTTCTATTAAAATGTCAGCCATCTCAACTTCAGATTCTTTTAAAAGTACCTCTATTACTTCATTTGGACCAATATGGACATGCTCGTGGCCTTCTTTTTCAATGTCCAACTCACCTTTCTGAAGTTTTTCTAACTTTTCTTTTTTAATTTTCTCCGTTTTTTCTTTGTAGTAATCCTTTAATGCTTTTTTATAATCTTTCATCTTAACTTCGGGTTTTGTTGCGAATTCTGCTGTGAATTCCAGGTCTTTCTCTATATCAAATTCTTTTATTTCTACTTTAGGGTTAGATACAGGCATTAGCTTATTCTCTTTTAGAGCTTGGGGATAAAATGTTTGAAGAACCTCATTTATGGTATCTCCATAGAGTTTTGACTCCCCTACCTTCTCTATTACCATTTCTCTTGGAGCTGTTCCTTTCCTAAAACCTTGTAACTCGGTATTTTCAACGGCTTTATCAACTTCTTTCTCGTAGAATTCTTTTACAGTGATGTTTTCTACGGTAATAGTAAGTTTCATGGCCGATTTTGGTAGTTTTTGTATTTGTGTTTTCATAGCTTAGTTATTGTATCATAAGTTTTTAAGTAATTACTCCTGACCCTACACATAAATTTCTTATATAAAAAACACAATATTGCCCGGGAGTTACCCCTATCTTAGGTTCTCTAAACACTATTTTGTACTCTTTATTAATTTCATTTATTGGAAAAAGCTCAGCCGAAGAACTTTTTTGTTGATATCTTATCTTTGACTTAACTTTTATTTTTTTTCCGTAGAAATCTTTGTTTGAAAAAAATACGTCCGAAAGCAATATTTCTGTTTTTCCTAGATCTTTTTTATCAGTAGAGACGATTATTTCGTTTTTAGAAATATCTTTTTTAATTACATAATAAGGACCTCCTGCTAAACCTATCTTTTTTCTCTGTCCGATTGTGTAATATTGTAAACCTTTGTGATTACCTAAAACCTTTCCATTTTTATCAACTATATCACCGTTATTATTTCCAATTTCTTTTTCAATAAAACTGTCTAAAGATTTTTCTGAAACAAAGCAAAAATCCTGACTTTGTAAGATTTTTTCATAGAAACCGAGACCTTTTTTTCTAACCATTTTATAAACCTCAGATTTTGTCATTTCTCCTAAAGGGAATATAATTCTTTCTAACCATTCTTGTGGTAACAAGCTTAGATTATATGTTTGATCCTTAGTTTCATCATTTGAATGTGAAATAAATAATGAGTTGTATTTTCTACTTTTAACAATCTTTGCGTAATGGCCGGTTGCTACGTATTTTATTCTCTTAGAGTCCGCAAAATTAATCAGCTGTTGAAATTTTGTATTACGATTACACACCATGCAAGGATTCGGGGTTTGGGATTTTTTCATTGAATCGACAAAATAGTTTATAACATTTTTTTGGAATTCATCCGTAATATCTAAAATATGGTGTTCGCATTCAAATTTATTGCAAATTTCTTTTGCTCTTTGAATTGAATCTACAGTACAACATGGGTTTTGATTTAAATTTGATTCGTCTTCCCAAACTGAAAATTTTAATGAGACTCCAATAGGTTTCCAGCCGTTTTCCTTTAAGAGAATTAGTGTAGCGGTTGAGTCGACACCTCCTGACATACCCACAACTATCTTTCTACCTTTTCCCTTGTCTATTCTTCTTGATGTTCCACCCATTCTTCGTATTTTTCCTCCAAAATCTCATTACTCTTTATAACTTGATCGTGTTTTTTTTGGAGAGATTCGGGAATTGGTCTTTTATTTTTGCTTAAATAATCGTAAATTGCTTCTGCTAAGGCTTCGGTGGCAAGAACTGAGCAGTGGATTTTTATGGGAGGAAGCCCGTCAAGTGACTCAATGATGCTGTCTTTACTTAATTCCAAGGCTTTTTCTATGGTTTTACCTTTTACCATATCGGTTATTGCGCTACTTGTAGCTATTGCAGCAACACATCCAAAGGTTTGGAATTTTACATCGGAGATTATCTCTTTTTTACCATCTTTTTTTATCTTGATGTAAAGATACATCATGTCACCGCAAGCTAGGTTTCCGACCTTTCCTACCCCATCGGCATCCTTTATTTTTCCGAGATTTTTTGGTTTTCTAAAATATTCTAAAACTTTATCTGTATACATATTTACATTTTCCAATTTTCTACATTTAAAGGAGATATTTTTCTCATTTTCTCCACCGCTTTTGGTAACACTTCTAATAAATAATCTACATCTTTTTCAGTTGTGTACCTACCCAGTGATATTCTAATAGTTCCTTGTGCATACTTTTCCTCTATCCCACAGGCTAAGAGTACGTGGGAGAATTGCAGTGTCGAGGACGCACATGCGGAAACTGTTGAAACCTCAATTCCCTTGTTATCAAGTTCCATCATTAAAGCTTCCCCCTCTATAAAATCAAATCTCATATTTACATTGTTAAAGAGTCTATTCTTCGGATGTCCGTTTAGGTGGGAATTAGGTATATTTTTTAATATATTTTTAATAATTTTATCTCTTAATTGAGTTTGCCTAAGTTTTTCATCCTGCATTTCTTTTAGACAAAGTTCCAATGCTTTTGCAAAACCCACTATCCCTGCTACATTTGAGGTTGAAGATCTTTTTCCTCTTTCGTGACCCCCTCCGTGCAAGAGCGGTTCTATCAAAGTTCCTTTTCTTATGTATAAAAGTGCAACTCCCTTGGGTCCGTATATTTTGTGCGATGACGCTGTCAAAAGGTCGATATTTACTTTTTTCAAATTTATAGGCATTTTCCCAAAGCTTTGTGCCGCGTCCGTGTGGAATAAGACCCCTTTTTCTTTGCAGATTTCTCCTATTTCCTTTACCGGTTGAAGTGTTCCTATCTCATTGTTTGAGTGCATGATGGAGACTAAAATGGTTTCTTTTGTAATCATTTTTTTGAGTTTTTCCAAATCTACGGTTCCGAACTCATCCACGGGGGCGTATTCTATTTCAAATCCGTTTTGTGATAACCATTTAGCGCTGTTTAAGACACAATCGTGCTCAACTGAAGAGACAATTATTTTATTTCCCTTGTTTTTATATGCTCTCGCTATTCCTTTTAATGCCCAGTTGTTGCTTTCTGTGGCTGAGGATGTAAAAAATATCTCACTTAGGTCGCAACTTAAATAATTTGCAAAAATTTCCCTGGCTTTTTCTAAAGCTTTATTTGCTTCCGTTCCCGCCGAATGAATTGATGCAGGATTCCCGAATTTTTCAGTAAAATAAGGGAGCATAGATTTTACAACGGCTTTGTCCACAGGAGTTGTAGCCGCGTAATCCAGGTATACTCTTTTTTTCTTTGTTTTATTGTTTGTCATAAGTTCCGTTATTCTAGCATAAGTAAGACGTGTTTTTATCTCTTAGTTTGTAATTTTTCTTACATTTTTCTAGCTATTATAGTGGGTACTTTTTTAAATCTTATTCCTTACGAGTCATCGGGCCACCGCATTTCGGGCACTTTATCTGATTACATGGCGTACCCGTGTAATGGGGAACTTCGTGTTGGCATTGTTCGTTTGTGCAAATACACGTACCACCAGGTCCCGCTGCATCAGGTCCGCCCATTCTCCCCCCGGGTTGTCCCCCTCTTCCTATTCCTACTCTACCGAGAAAGTCTTTTAGAGCCATAAAAACCTCCTTTTTAATGAAATACTTGTATATTTATATTAGCACTTATCGTGATTTATGTGAAAATATTTCTAAATAATAATGTTTAATAAATAGAGTTAAATGTTTAGAATCTCTTTTATTTTGTTTCTATCTCTTTCGCCTTTTGATATAACACAGTCAAATTGAAAAGTATTCCAATTAAGCTTCTTAGCGCCCTCACAATTTTCTTTAACGTCATCAATAAAAAATATTTCAGCACCACTATATCCAATTTCATTTTCAATGACTTTATAGATTTCTTCGTCAGGTTTTCTTATACCCATATAACAAGAATCGAAAATATGGTCGAAAAGAGAGAAGTCAGGATGAAACTCCATTTGCTTCTCTAACGTATCTTTCCAATTATTAGTGCAACAAACGGTCATCAAACCTGCTTTTTTAATTTCTTTCAGTAAACCCCACCCTGCTTCTATTCGAGGCTGTTCCTCTATCCATGTTTTTTTAAGAGACATCGGGTTTGCCTTAGGATTATATTTTTCCGATAAATATTTCCAAAATTCATCCTGATGTTTTTTACCAAGATCCATATCAACATTGTGAGACCAAAGTTCTTCGAACATTTTTTCATCAGAGATATTTAAGAGTTTTGAGACTTTAGGCACAGCTGATTTCCAGTCAAGTACTACGCCACCGACATCAAAGATTACTGCCTTTGGTTTTTGAATTGTCTTTTTCATTAGTAAAAATTATTTTTCCAGAACTTTTATATTCGCTCCAAGCTTTGTGTAGTCTTTAATAATATTTGGATATCTTCTTAGTAAATATTCCGCGTTGTGAATTGTTGTTTCCACAGGATCACTTAGAGCAAGAAGAAATATTGCCATAATTGCCTGAATTACTCCCGGAGGATAAACTTCCGAATTTTTTAGTTCTGACGGTCCTGAAATTATTACTCTTTGGGGGTCACATAAAAACACATTGGCTCCCATGGTTACCAGTTCTCTGGAAAATTCTAAGCCGGACTCGTACATCCAATTTTGAATTAGTATCCTCCCATTTAATTTGCACCCTAAGGCCACTACCTGAGGAAGTGCATCTACCGGAAAACCTGGCCAGGGTCTTGGAGAAAATTTAGGTAAGTCATTTCCTGCCAGGGGCATACTTGAATTTATTAGGTCTATCTTTATGGGTTTAGTCCCATCAACGATTAAATCATTTCCGCTTTTTTTAATTTTAATATTAAATTTTGATAAATTTTGAATTATTCCATCAACAATATCCGGAACATTTGCATTTTTGATTGTAATAGTACCCTTTGTTAATGCGGCTGCGGTTATGTACCCAACTATGTCGATGGCGTCGGGGCCGGGAATGAAAGTCGTTTCTTTGAGCCCCTTTTTTCCTTTAATAGAGATTTTATTTGAACCTATTCCGCTTATCTCAGCACCCATACTGCTTAAAAATTTAAGTATGTCAGTTACGTGAGGTTCACAAGCTGCGTCGGTTAGCTCAAAATGTGCTTCGGTTCCTGCTGAGTACATAGCAAAGTTCTCCGTAGCTGTTACGCTAGCTTCAAGTTGCCAAATTATAGCTTTATTAAATTTTTGTGTAACTTCGAAATTTACTGAATTGGATTTTATTTCAGTTTTAATACCACAGCCTTTAAAAACATCTATATGAGAGGAAATTGATCTTTTTCCCAGTACACATCCACCTGGAAGGGGGATTCTTGCTTTTCCGAAACGGGCTAAAAGAGGGCCTGCAAACATTATGGAGCCTCGGAATTTTTTAGATTCTTGGGAATCAATAACCCATTTATTTACTTTTGTACAATCAATTACCAAGTTATTGTAGTTTTTATCGTTAAATTCCGCTCCAAGATCTTTTAAAATTTGTAGTATTTTATCAACATCTGTAGATTTCGGAACATTTTTATAGATTGTTTTCCCTCTAACAAGAATACTTGCGGGAAGTGCTGCGACGATGGAGTTTTTATTTGCTATTGGAGTTACTTCTCCACTAAGTTTTTTACCGCCTGTTATCTTTATTTTCATGGGATTAATTATAACAGGTAAGAAAGGGGCTTGTTAGAAGCATTATTATAAAGATTTAGTTATGTTTTTTCTCTTGTTTAAGTAAACAAAAAAAGAAAAGGCCGCCTTGAAAAGGCGGCCTTCCCTAAAATTAATTACTTTCTTTTCTTAAATCCTACTGCGGACATTAAAAATCCAAATAATCCTACGATCAAATTCCCTGCTCCTGTTTCAGGTAGCTCAGTAATAGCAGCAAGCTCTTTTTCTGCAGCTTTTGCTTTTACTTCGGGAGCTAGTTCTTCAAAATATTCATCTTCTTCCTCTTCCTCGTCCTCTTCAATATTCTCTACTTCATCGTTAGTGCTTTCCTCAGTTTCAATTACCGGATCTTCTATTATTTCTTCATTTTCTTCTTCAATTACATCCATAGTAATTATCTCTTCCTGTTTTTCCTCAACAGGTTCCTGCTCAATTATTTCTTCCTTGGGGTCTTCTTTAGGTGTCTCGATTATAGGGTCAGATGATTTTACGGAATTATATATATCTATGTGACTAACTTCTTTACAGGAATCCCCATCTTTTAACCTTGTTACAGAGATGTTGTCGGTTCCAACACCTTTTACCTCGTAACAACCGTTTTCATATATACCGTTAGAAAGAACATCGCTGTGACCATCTCCAAACATGTCGTTTCCGGCTTTTATACAAATGCCGGTGATAATTGTTTTATCATAAGTCTTATAGTAAGCATTACCTTCTGTATTAGAAATCACGGATAGTTGTGCATCAGCACATTCCCCGTTTCTACCACCAAAGGCATAAACTTTATTACTGAGAGAAAAAACTATAGAAACAAGAGAAATCGATAATATTAGATTAAAAATATATTTATTCATTAGTACTCCTCCTTTTTAAATTTTTACTCTTATATTATATCCTATAGTAAAGGATTTGTCAATGTGGGGGGACGTAAAATTTTTGAAAAATGGGTATGAAATGATACCTAAGATTATTTTATTGATGTCTTGTTTATTAATCTAGTATATAATTTTTGTATGAGTGAAATACCAAATACACAAGAAATTACTGAACCTGTTGATAAGCCTGTATTGGCAGAAAAAGTTTACAGAGAACTAATTGATAATAAAGATAAAGGAGGGGAACTTTTATCTAAGATAAAGTGGTCTTTAAGTTTGCAAAAAAATCCTGATGTTCCCGACAGTGATGAGAGGAGACTCTCCAAGTTGGAGGGAAATCTTCGAGGTGCTGTTGCTGAGGAAGTTAGTAATTTATTAGGAATCGATAATTGCGAAACAGTATTTATATCAGGTAACGTTTCTTTGGGTAAATGCTCTATATTATCCCCGCATGAATTTGTTGGTTCTGAGAAGAATACCAAGGCTAGTGTTATATATACAGCTTTGATAAAAGCTTTGGATTTAAAGCCTATTGAAATATTCGGGAAAGATATGAGTGATAGCGAAATTGTTTCCGAGTTCAAGGAGTCCCGAAAAGGTAAGGGGTACCTACCTAAGGAGAAATATGGTGAATTACTTAGATCCTATTTAGATCAGAAAAGAAAAGAGATTAAGGGGGGAGTAGGGGTCGATAGGAAAATAGAAGAAGAGTTGAGAGAGGATTATAGGTCGGTACCAAGAGGAGCTCCGGATGAGTATAGTACTTTAACTAGCGAAGCTTTTAATAAAACCGTCATACCTGATGGTTTTCTTGTAAGAGAGGGTTCTCCAGTTGGGTTATTGGAAGTAAAGGCTTATGAACCGGATGAATTAGCTACTTTAATGCAAAAAATTAAGGAAACAGGCAAGCTTGGTACCCAATACAGAGGATTTGCCTCAGATTTTGGAAAAAATTATCTCGGAGCTGATAAAGATAAATTTGTTATGGGAGCGGACTTCAATAAAGAGACAGAGTTTGTAGATTTTATTCGAGGGGTTTTAAATGGAGAGCCTAATAAAAATGAAGAGAATATTTTGGTTTTGAGGTTTCCGAATGATATCCCTGATAACTTACTAAACCAATTTGGACAGATGATAGTTGATTATGGATATCCTAATGTGTTAATACAAAAATTACCCTTGTCTAACCAAGAACTTACAGTAATATCTAAAGAGATAGTTAATGCTAGTTATTCTTATATTCTTTTACAACTTGGAAAGGATAGAAAATTCTCTAATAAGGAGATTGACGTTTTGGATGGATTTAGGAAAAGTTAAGTATTTTAATGAAATTTAATATTAATATCTACCCAGAAGACTTATCAATCTCGTATCATAATGAATAGCGGCCCTAAAGTTTATTAAAATTTGACTTTAAGGCCATTTATTTATAATTCTTCAGAAATAGTTATGGAGCCAATATCTCTTATAAATTGCTTAGAATTTTCTTTATACCTCTTGTATGTACTACTAAACATTCCTAATTTTGGATTTTCCTCGGTGGATAATCCTTGTCTAAAGATATATTTGCATAAACCGAAACCGCAAACAATTGCAAATCCTTCAGAATTTGGTAAAGGTTCTAAACCAAGAACAAGGGTAACCACGGAAGTTTTAGAAGTGGTAACCTTATAAGCTTTTCCAATTTCTAAAAAATTTACTGCATCGCCGTATGTAATAATTTCCACTTTTCTCCTATCTGATAATGTATCTCTCCAGGTTAATTCAATTAAAGCGATTGTATATAAGGGTATAATTTATGTCAAATATGTATATTAGAATCCTCTGTAGTCCCTACTTTTCTCATATGGTTTTAACCTATCACTATGTTTTTCGTTATAGAAATTTTTCATAGGGCCTCTTCTTGACCATATTTCATTCAAGCCTAATACATTAATGATTTGTGCGGATAAAAAGATTGCAGTTAACAGAGTTATGATTATTAAGATAAAGTTCTTTTTATATGAAAAATCGTATTTTTTTAGTAACCATATTCCCACTAAGAAAAGCCCAAGAGCTACAATAGGTATCCAGATTGGGAATGATTGTAGCATCATGTATATTCGTCCTGTTCCCGGTCCCCGTTTTCTGATTAAAAATAATGTTAAGTTGGTAAAAAAGATAGCTCCTATAATAGAACCTGTTAAACCGATGTAAGAAAGTATAGAACCCAATACAAAGTACCACTTTGGTTTCATTTTGACTTCGCCGGATAATATTTTATCCATTATTTTATTTTCTATGTTTACTTTATTTTTTCTTTGCATATTTTTTTTAAAATAATTTTTGCCCTTTTTATTCTAATTGAAACTGTACCTACAGGAATTCTTAAAATGTCACCTATTTCTTTGTAGGATTTATCTTCTAAATAATAAAGAGATAGAGGTTCTCTGTAAATTAAATCCATATTTTTCAAACATTCGCGAGTATTTGATATAAGCTCTTTCTTTATGTATTCATCTTCAATATCTTCCCCACTTTCAAAATCAATATTCGGATCTATATTTACAGTCTTTTTATCCTTACTAATTAAATTAATAGATTCGTTATGTACTATCCTATAAATCCAGTTAGAAAAGTTCTTTTTTAGGTCAAAGCTGTTCAGATTTATGTAAGATTTTATTAAAGATTGTTGTACTGCATCACTTGCCTTGTCGTAATCACCAATTAAATATTCCGCATATCTAATTAACTTATCTTGGTATCTTCTAACGATATATGCATATATTTCTTTATTATTATTTCTAACAATTTCGACAATTTCTTCGTCTGTTTTTAATTTAATTTCACTATCTTTCATAAAGCACCCATAATTTTACACTATGCCTAATCTGAATATTTGAATAGACATAGTGTAATTTTTATGGAATTATTTGGAATTTCTGCCAAAACCTCCGCCCATTCTTCTACCCGAACCGGTACCGTTACGAAGACCTAAACCTAGCTCCTCTCTTATTTGTTGTGCTTCCTCTGTTTTACCTTCTAAAGAGAGTCTGTGTGCTTCGCCAAATTTGGAAAAATTTTCCTCATTTATTACCTCTGTGACTCTTCCCTTACCGTTCATAAGCTCTTTCCATGATTGATAATCATTGTTATCAAAAGCAGCTACCATTTTCTCGTGTCTTTCTTCTGTGCAGTCAGGGCCTTTAACTGATGCGTCTCCTCTGTATGCAAGAACTTTTGAAGGAACAATAAAAATAGCTCCTAATAAAAGACCTGCGGAACCCAGTACTATTAATTTTTTATTCATTTAAAATCACCTCCTTAATTATTAACACTTACATATCTAATACAATCTGAGGTTGGGTTTTGTTTCATATGAAAATTTTTCTAGGGTAATTAAAGGTTGTTAGTTACTTTATTTGCAGGTAGGTGTGGTTTATTTGTGAGAGTTCGCAAAAGGTTGGCAAGTTGTGTGGACTATTTACGAACCGAGTATTTTTTGAATACTGATGTAATTTTTTTCAGATCCGCTTTTTTGTCAGCAATATCTAATCCTAGTTTTATCAATTTCTTTTGAGATATAGTAACTTTGTATCCGTTTAGTTCCAAAAAAGTCAGTGCTGCGTGTAATCCAGTTCTTTTGTTCCCATCTACAAAAGGATGGTTTCTAGTAATAGAATAAGTTAGAACAGCAGCTTTTTCATGAACAGATTTGTACATGTCTTTACCGGAAATGTTTGTAATGGGTCTATTGGCAGCTGATTCAAGGAGCGGGAGGTTTAGTACTCCTTTTGATCCTCCAAAACGTTGTATTTGATAATCGTGAAGAGCAAGAATTTCTTCAACACTTAGGTATCTCATCATTTTGCCAATTCTCTAAATGCCTCTTGATACCTATCTGCTAATGAATCGGCAATTTTAAGAAACTCGGGTGAAATGTTACCTGAATTTTCTTTTTCTATTAAAAGTTTATCTTGTACTTGTTCTACAAATACCTCGGTTCCAACACCGATATTTAATTTTTCCAGTATCTGACTTGGGATTATAATTCCTACCGAATTACCTATTTTTTTTAGTTTTTGAGTATATTTCATAGTTATAACATGTTATAACATTATGTAATTTTGTCAAGAATTTGATGGGGGCACTTGTGATTATGTGCAATCCGATAAGGCTCTTCAATTTACCCTTCAAAAGATAAGTTAAATTTTTATTACAATGTCTAAAACATTACCACGTTATTTCAGAATTTCTATTTTTGTAAAATTTCTATCAAAGTCCAAATAATCTAACGATCAAGATTATTACGGCAATAACGATTAGTATGTGAATCAACTCACCTCCAATATGAAAAGAGAATCCTCCTAGCCATGCGATTACTAATATTATTATTATAATATCTAACAAACCCATACTTAATCACCTCCTAAGTTCCTACAACTATTTAAATTAAAACCAATACTCTCTCAATCTATCTATTTTTATTGCTGTTCCTTAGAAAATATTCTTACTAGCTTAACAAGTCCCCAGGCTAAGAGTGCGTATACTATCATTGCTACAAGTGTTGCCGGCTCAAGAACTGAGGTTGTTTCTATACCTTGGGACACGGAACTTTGGAATATTCCTTCAAAAGGAATTATGAACAACCCTGTTAATCCGTAAATAAAGCTCACAAAAGCACTCGATATACTAGCTCCCATCAACTTTAGAACAAGACGAAAAGCCAATAGAATTTCTACAGCCCCAAGTATGTAGTAAACCAAATATTCACTCGTTTGTGATTTAGTTGCCGATGTCTGGACTTGAGTCGTCATAATCGGATCGTCACTATTATTTGAATTAGTTAACACACTATCATCTTCAGTAACTATCGTTTCTTTTAATATTTCTGCCATATTTTCTCACCTACTTTCAATTTTTAATTTATTACAAGTTATTTTTACTTACGTACAAGATGTACTAAGAAAATAACCACAATTGCTCCAATTATTGCTACAATCAGGCTATAAAGATTAAATCCGGTAACACCCGATTTTCCTAACAGATCCATTAAGAAACCTCCTACCACTGCTCCAACTATTCCCAAAATAATATCCGTGAGGGTTCCTTGTTCGGAATTGGTTTTCATTATTATTGATGCAATCCATCCGACCAATGCTCCAAAAACTATCCAAAGTAATATACCCATATTCATTCACCTACTTTCACGTTCTAAATTTTTATTTCTAAATCGAAATAATTACTGCCGTAATAGTTCCTAACAAAGCCCCAATTGTAGCCCAAAGTACTATATACATATTTATTCACCTCATTACAAAAATTAATTAACTCTTGATCAGCAGTTTTAGTTTCTAACAAACTCTAACTCAGCCTTTATTCTGAAAACTTTATTCTGATGGAATATCCTCAGGCTGGGTATCAGGAATAACTACTTCCGGAGATTCCACATTAATTTCAGGAGTAGGCACGTTGATCTCAACCGGCTTCATATTTTTTATTGCCGGAATAGCAAAGTACAAAATAACTCCGAGAAATATAACTATAATTACAACACCTACTAGAAAGCCACTCCCTCCTCTATCCCCGTCTTCCTTTACAGGTGCTGGGTTGTTTACCACTGTTGTCATATATTATTCACCCACTTTCAGGTTCCTAAAATAATTACGTATTAAATTTTATAAATTGGTTAAAATAAACTAATCTAAAGGGTTAAGGAGTTATTTTTCAGCCTAACTTTTTAATTATCTTTTTTATGATAGTTTTCTCAGGTAGATATTTTACTAATGCTTGTTCGACAAGAGATGTCAGAGTTATTTCCTCAACAACCGACTGAGCTTTTGCTTGTTTAGCTATAGAGGGATCAATGAATAAGGTAATTCGTTGTTTTTTAATTTGATTTGTCATACTTCATATACTACACTTATTGTAGTGGTTGTCGATAGACAACCACTTTAACTATATGAAATATCGTTGAGTATATCTGAATGATTTTGAAAAAGAATGGAATGGATGTATAGAAAATGTGGTGGGCCATTTGTGAAGAAGTGAGAACCATTTTTGAATAAATTTTAAATTATTTTGTTCTTAAATATGATATTATGTAAAAATGATTATCCTCAATGATTTCAACGTAAAAAGGGAGAGTATAAAGCTTCCAAATGGTTGCAATTTAACCCTTTTCAAACGTTCTAATACGCCAGTATATATGATGTTTTCACTAATTATTGGATCGAGATTCGACCCGGTAGGTAAGGAAGGATTGGCACATTTTTTTGAGCACATGCTTGTCGCCGGTACAAAAAATTTTTCAACAAAAGATCTTTTAGCAGGATATTTAGAGGATTTAGGGGGTTCAGTGGGAGCTTCTACAGATGTAGATATTTTAAAAATAAGACTTTCTCTTGGAGATCCAAAAGATATTGAGTCCGGGGTGTATCTTTTATCGGAAATACTTTTTAACTCGCTATTCGATGACAACACTATTGAGAATGAAAGAAAAGCAATATTAAGGGAATTAGAGTCTAGTAATGCAAACCCCGCAAAAACAATATATGAGGTAAAAAGAAGATTGTTTTATCAAGATACCGAGGTGGGGAGATCTACACTTGGGACAGTTGAAAGCATAAATAATATTAATAAATCCGATCTACTAGACTATTTTAATAATAAAATTACAGCTTCATTATCCGATATAACTATCTCTGGGGATCTAGATATTAATGAAATAAAGCCACTTTTTGAAAAGTATCTTTCGTTAGAAGAAGGAATCAAGCCTTTGTTTGAAGATAAATTACCAATAATTAGAAATAAACTTACTGATTTCGAATATTTTGATAATGAGAGTATGGAGACGTTGTTGGGTTTTAGAACAGAAAATATTTTACACGAAGATACTAAGGCTCTAGATGTTCTTACGAGTATTTTAACAGGAGGTAGAACCGGGTTGTTAATAAAAAAATTAAGGTATGAGAAGGGGTTGGTTTATTCTGTTAGATCTCGCAATGAATCTTCGTTTAATTTCGGAAGTACCTACATAAGTTGCCCGATATCTAAAGATAAAATACAAGAGGTGTTGGATACTATTTGTTTGGAGTTAAGAAGGATCTCAGAAAAGGGCCCTACCTTGGAAGAATTGCAGCTAGTTAAAAATAGGATTTTAAAATCTATTAATATTCGTATGCAAACCTCAGAGGCTTGGGTCTGGTTTCATTATTATGAAAATCTATTTTTCCCTGAAGAAATTTGGACCATTGAGGATTATTTAAGTTCTATTGAAAAAACCTCAGCCGAGGATATTAAAAGGGTGGCAGAAAAATATTTTACAAATGATAACTGGTACCTAGCTTTTGCAGGGCCTGTAGATGAATCCTTTATTGATAATATAAAAGTATCTTTGTAAGCTTAGATATTTGATTTAAATTGAAACGTCTTAATAATTTATAGAATATTCCAATTTGTTGAGACGATCCTCCATATTTAAGTACCCCATATCGATAGTATCTCTTCCCTTTGCAAACTCTATGTATTTTTTATTACCCATAGAATAGTCTTCGTGCATATGTATTCTCTCTTCTTTATTTCCGGGATTAATGGTGTACCATTTTTTCTCATCGTATATATAAACATTTACAAAATAATGTCCAGAAACCGGAATTTTTTCATCGTTTTTCCAATTTGGGTTATCTTTTAACCAGTCTTCTTCTATTGTATCTACTATTAAGGAGGGAACACCTTTTGCAAGTAATAAAGCTCTCGTAATATAGGAAATTTGAGTACATCCATTGATGTTTCTAACCCTTGTGTGGCCAGATATTAGATTATTTTCATCTAGAAGTTCGTCTGCACTTGTATCCCATTTATCTATTTTTGGAATTGGCCTATTTTCTCTCGCTTTATCTAGAATTTCTATAGAGGGCATCATAGATCTAATGTATCTACATACTTCTTCAACTAATTCTAACCCTGATAGTTTGTTTTTAGGGTCAATTTCTTTTGATATTTTTAATACGTTCTCTGTAATTTTTGTTCTTGGTCCTTCATCCTTAGCCCTACTAATTTGTTTGATGTAGTCTATAGAATACTGAATAATATCTTCTTTATCGTAGTAAATGTCCGGTTTTATTTTTGTTTCTTCAATCGGTCTTGTTTCTCCGGCTAAAACAAATCTCCACGTTGGAATTTTAACGATATAGGTTTCTCCGTCAATAACAACTTCGCTTTCTATGGGATTAGCACTACCTCCTTTTGTTTTTGTTCCAATCAAAACGCAGTTCGTTCCTGCTTTCATAGTTGCAATAAATCTTTCGGCTGAGCTAAATGTATTAGTTGATGTTAGGATAACAATAGGCTTGTAATAAGGATTTTCACTATTTGACTCTGTGGGTAAAGATACCCGTTGCAAACCTGTGTCCTCCGGTCCAAGAAAGATGTTTGTTCCCATATCATTGCTTTCAGGATTAATAAAATATTTCTGAGCAAAATTTCTTGCGGGCGCTTCTTGCCCACCCCCATTATCACGAAGATCTATAATTATTCCGTCTGTAGAGTCCTTGTAAGGTAAAAATTGATCTTCTAGATCTGTTAACTTAATTCCTGATAGTGTAGGAATTTTGATATATAAGATATTATCGATAACTTCACTACTTGGCGCTCTTTCAGGATCTAAAGATCGTTTTTGTGTTTCATAATTTGAACTCTTTTTCCTTATACTTGCATGGGGGTTGTTTAACAGCTCTATTAGTTCATTGATTTCTTCTAGTGCCCCCTCTTTTTCTATTTTAGTAGCCTTTTCCATGTATTTTTTATATTCCTCGTCATTTAGAAAGGGGTAGGTGGTTGCTATCTGCGTAAGTATTTGTGAGGGGTAGTCTTTTTCTTCTCTTTCAATTTCATATATGCGTTCAACACTCATACTATAATTTTAGCATAAAAAATTGTTTACCCCTCCGTTTATACTTATGAAATAGATTGATATAACAACAAAAAAACGTGGTGGGCCATTTGTGAGGATGTGCGAACCGCATAATGATATAATTGCTACATGAACGATGAATCTTTTACTAAGAAGATAATTAGTGATGAAAAACCACAATCAATCGAAAAATCTGTGTCAGATGAAATAAAAGCCCATGCATATAATATAGTTGAGAGGTTTGCAGAAGATAATAAAACCCCAGTTATTACAGATAAGTTACCAACTGAAATTGCCCCGTCGGGAGAT
>JAHYJU010000004.1 GCA_019428825.1 Patescibacteria group bacterium
ATAAAGAAAGAAGATATTCCTGAGGAGTTAGAGTTAGGGGATGATTGGTATTGGTTATATTTTAATGAACCACATCTTTTGGTAAACAATTCTCTAGGTATTCCTATTTATATTGATAAGATGCAGCTGAATCCCCCAATGGATGACTTTTATGATATAGATGAATTTTTAAATACTGACGTGGAGGTTTATGGATATCAAACTTGGGGTTATGCAGAAAGCTCGGTTTTTCAAATCGAAGCTATACGGAAGTATTAATTTTATAGTTTATATATTTTTTTAAAATAATATGTCTAAAAATAAAAAATCGAAAGCGTTAAATCAGGAAGCTCCCTTTTTACTTGTGTTTATTTTTGCTATTTTCTTATTCCTCGGCAATCTTGTAATTTTTGAGTACATTATTAAGAGTGATAGCGGGTTTGTTCTAGGTGTTAGTGACAGACCAGCTAATAGGGGTAGTGATAAAGTGAATCCAGCATCCGCTAAAAAACTTGATACAGTTATTCCCAAAAATACAAAATCTCAGGCCCACGTTCAAAAGGTTAGAGGAGTAGTGGAGAATTTGGGGGAGATTGCTATTCTTGAGGAACAGATGGGAAATGATGAGGTGAGCACAGAGATTTCTAATGTTGTTGAAGAGATTGAGGGCGTTGCTGTTGATAACGTAGAGACTATTGAGGAGATAGAAGAAAGACCTGCATGGAAGACTTTTCTAATAGGATCAGATTATAAGAATTTAGGCCAATTGAGAAGTAATTTGGTTCGTACAGATAATCAAATTAGAAAAATTACAATGACTATGAATAGGGTTGAGGGAGCAAATAGTGATGAAGCTTTGCAAGAGCAATTAGGTGAATTGAATCAAGAAAGAAATAGGATGATGAATATTATAAGGGAAGAAGAACAAAGTTTTAGTTTATTAGGGTGGGTTTTTAGGTTATTGACTGGATACGAGTTAACTGATGCTCAAGTAGAGACAGACCCCATAGAAATTGAACCTGTTGAGATAGATAATAGTCAGCTGGATTAGGCTAGTATAAAAATTTATTGCGAAAAATCTTTGACGGCGCCGATAAAATCGGCGCCGTCTCGATTACTAATGTATCTTTACTGTGGTATTAAGACAGTATCAATTACATGAATTACTCCGTTTGTTGCTTCTATGTCAGTTATTAGGACTTTTGCGTTATTCATCATAACTTCGTTACCTGTAACTTCTATAGTTACTTCGCCTCCTTGTACTGTCTCAGCTGATGTTAGAGTAACTACATCTGCGGCCATTACTTTACCTGCTACCACGTGGTAAGTAAGTATTGAGGTAAGTTGATCTTTGTCGGCTAAAATTTCATTAAGAGTTTCCTCCGGAATTTTAGCGAAAGCTTCATCTGTAGGGGCAAAAACTGTAAATGGCCCTTCTCCTGATAAAGTTTCTACGAGATCTGCCTCTGTTAATGCTGTTACTAAAGTGGAGAATCTTGGATCAGATACTGCTATTTCTACAATATTTTGCATGGCTTCTTCAGGCTCTTCGATAGCACGCTCCTGCTCGGGGATAGTTACTGATTCTAGGTCTGCACTATCTTCTCTGTTCATTCCGAACATTAATATACCAACTACAGCCAGAGCCACTATGACTATTGCTATTAAACCTTGTTTTTTCATTTTTACACCCCCTTTAAAAATACTAATAAAATACTTTAATTGTTCTAGTTTAAATGATTACTATGGGTATTATAGAGGATTTTTCCATTTTTTTCTGTTAGCTGGCTAACAAATGTTATAATGCTTTGCAATGCAGGAAAAAGTTAAGAAAAAAGTCGATGAATTCTTTTCAGGTTTTTCAAAACTTGAACTGCCTAAGGGTTCTATAATAATCCAACCGGAGGAACCGTTGATTTACATTTACAACTTAGTATCCGGTTATGTTAAATCTTATTCGATTAATGACGGGGGTTTGGAACTTACAATAAACATATTTAAGCCTTATAGCTTTTTTCCAATAACAGAGACATTGTCTAACAAGACTAATAGTTATTATTTTGAGGCTGTTACCGATGTTGTTTTGGAAAAAGCACCGACTCATAAAGTACATGAGTTTTTAAAATCCGATCCCGAGGTTTTATTTGACCTTATAAAAAGAATATCTATTGGTCTCGAAGGTTTTATGTTAAGGACTCAGTATCTAGTTCGATCAAATTCAACTCAGAAGGTTGCTTCAACTTTTGTTTTAATGGCTAGAAGATTTGGAGAGACGGATAAAAATAAAAAGGTGAAGATATTACTTCCCCAAACTCATGCGGATATAGCAAATTTAGCAGGCGTGTCCAGGGAAACTGCCAGTATCGAAATTAAAAAGCTTGTGGACACGGGTTATATTAAAGTAAGGAAGCAGATATATACAATAGAAGATTTTGAAAAACTAAGAGAGTTGTCAACTTTATACTACGAAGACCAACCTTTACCTTTTTCTTTTTAACTCGTTGCTATTTCATAGTTTTTTAAAAAAATTATTTGCCTTAAACATATATTTCTAATATTCTATTGTCAGGTTTAGTAAGTTTAGTAATTAGTTTGTAATATTAGTTACATTTATTTTTTCGATAGGAAATTATTTTTAAATTATGAAATACACATTACCCGAATTAACATATAATTATGAAGATTTAGAGCCATATATGGATGCTGAGACGGTTAAATTGCACCATTCAGTTCACCATGCTTCTTATGTAAATAATGCTAATAAGTTGGTTTCTGATATCGAGGAGGCAAGAAATAGCGGAGATTTTTCAAAAATTAGAGCCTTATCCTCGTCTTTATCTTTTAATCTTTCGGGTCATTATTTGCATTCATTATTTTGGAGAATTATGGGACCTCCTTCCGGAAACTCGGAGATTGATGGGGAGATAAAAAAACAGATTGAGGTTAATTTCGGTTCTGTCGATAATTTTTTTAATATTTTTAATACACTTGCTTTAACAGTTGAAGGTTCGGGTTGGGCTGTTTTGACTTATGATCCTATAAACAAGGATTTGCATGTATCTCAGATTGAGAAACATAACATGCTTGGAATTTCTAATCATGTGCCGATATTAGCTTTGGATGTATGGGAACATGCTTATTATTTAAAGTACAAGAGTGATAGAAAAGCTTTTATTGAGGCTTTTAAGAATCTTATTAACTGGGAAGCGGTTGAGAAAGAGTATTTGAATATTGTTTGATTGATTGTGGCCGGGCATTAGGGAACAAGTTCGAACTACTGTATTAGTATCTGATTACCACGCTCTTCCCGTTACGGCTTCCAGTACTGCGTGTCTATTGGCTGTTAGTCTTAGATTCTCCATTGATTTCCAGTCCTCAGGGATGCCTTGGACTTCTATCGTTACAACAGGACTGAACGTTCCGTTTTCAGGATCCTCCGGGTTTGTATCCATTATACCCATACTTATTTTTACAACTAAAGATTCAGGTAAATCTGGGTTTACTGAAAATTTTAACTGACCGTATTCGCTTGAGTTAATACCTACCCCAGGACCATGGTAAAGGTATTGGTAGTAATCATAAGCATCTTTACCATGTCCTTGTATAGCTCCCACATCTGCTTTAAACAAAGGAATTCTATTTCCTTCTGAATCTGCTATAAAAGTACCTAGGGCCTCTCCAAAAACGGATGCTGTAAAGCAAGCTCCTTCCCCGTTGGTAATGTAACCATCTCCGTGCCGGATGTTTTCATTTTGAAGGTCAGTTTTCGATATGATATCTCCGAATCCAATATGTTGGGTAAAGGACATGTTGTCACCAGGTTTAAGTTCTACGGTTTTAAATCGCATTGCAGCTTCTGTTGCATTCCATATAAGCACACTGTTTCCATCAGGTGCAGCCCCCTTCCAATAATTAAAGTCCGTGTCTTTTTCCAAAAATAGAGATAAGGATATTTTTCCTCTTCCATCAACAAGTTCTAATGTGTTAACACCCTCATCCCACTGTGTAGTTAATTCCATAGTTGGAGTCGGTATAGGTTGTTCTATATTGATGTTGTTTTCTGGCTCAGGCGTTGCATCCATAATTTGACTGTCTGCAATGTTGGTTTTTGCAATATTATCTTCAGGGATCTCGTTGCTACTTTCGATGTAATCTCCCCCAATAATGGTTTCGGTTTCTACGGCAATTACTTCCGGTAACTTTTCCACTTGAGCTACCTGTGGTTTGTTTAGTGCCTGTAAGACTGCCTTATTTGAGGATTTACTATTTCTTAAATTTGCAACATAACCCAATGCTATTCCTGCTACTGCCAATGCAGATAATGCTCCTGCTACTATTTTTCTTCTTGTTTTTGATTCTAGAGCCTTTTGTGTAAAATTACCTAGTTTTGTTTTGATTTCTCTTAGGATTGATTTTCTTTCAATTGGGGGTAATTCTTCGGTAACACTTTCTATATCAGCTTCTAAAATTGCATCATTTTCTTTTTGCAGTTTTTCACTAGCTAGTTTTAGTTGTTCATTTATTTCTGCTCTTTCTCTTTCAATATTGGTTGCTTCTTCATAAACATCTATCTTTTGATCTGACCTTAATATGTGTGCGTATCTCATCACGTTGGTAGCAGACAAATCTCCCATGCCGTAAGCATCAAGATTCATTTGCTTTTCAACCCATGTTCTATGTGCGTTGTAGACTACTTTTCCTCTAACACTCTGTATGATTTTTACAGTCTCGTTATCTCTAGAGTCAGGGTCGTTGGTGTACAGAACAGATTCTGCTTCCTTACACAGTTCAAGTACTCGTTTAAAGTCACCGTTACTGCGCGATAGAAACTCTTGATAGACATCGTCTGCAATTTTTCTACCTTGCTTATTAATACGTCCACTCTCAGTTAATACTCCAAATTCCTCAGCAGGAAGCCTTGAATCAATATTATCAAGCATAAGTGTTGTTTGTGGATTTAATATTTCTTCTCTAGGTACTAACATATTTTCACTCATAGTATTTTTTTAAATTCTTTCTTAATTACCATCAGTATTTTTTTATTGAAATTTGGAATCTCGTTTTTTATGAGTTTTTGAGCTTTGTCATAATCATCTGTGCTTAGGTATCTGTAAAATTCAATTCTTTTCTCTTTGTCTAAGGACTTAAGAATTATGTTAAGTGCAATATTGTCTATTAATTCGTTAACATGGGAGTTTTTAAAATCAACCTCTTGTACTAAGAGCTCGTGGAGTTTGTTGGAAAGAAGTCTTTGGGCAATATTAATTTTCATAATATGAACATTATATCAGTTCGAATTCCCTGATGGCCTGTGTTTGGGAATGTTGTTAGAGGAAAAAACCCTGGCTGGGGGACAGGGATTCGCCCACTAGTCCAAATATCTCTACGTCGCTTTGCTCCTAGAGCTATTTGGCTATTGGCACGTCTCCTTCGCTACGCTCAGTCCGACATTCTCATCCCTGTCCAAACAAAAGTTCCCGCTAACCTTTCATAGACTCAAGGCTAACGGGAACTTTCGTGGCTGGGGGACAGGGATTCGAACCCCAATTACCGCATTCAGAGTGCGAGGTCCTACCATTAGACGATCCCCCAATAATATAACAAGTAAATAAGTATTAAATTTTCAAAAATTGCTAACAAACGTAATTAAATTAAATGAGTCTGATCGCAAGGTCCTCGAGCGAAGCGAGACGGTTCTTCCCATTAGACGATTCCCCAATAAACAAAACAATTTTACCATTTACCATTTCAACTTTCAGATTTCAGTTGATAAAATACCCCAATGACAGAAAACATTAAAAAAGTAAAAATAAACGAAGAAAAATGTATAGGTTGTGGAGCATGTAGTATATACGCTCCCGAAGCTTTTGATTTGGATCCCGAAAAAGGCAAAGCTGTAGTAAAAGAAGGAGCAGAAAACACAGATGAAGAAAAAATAAAAGAAGCTGCCCAGTATTGTCCTGTTCAGGCCATAGAAATAGAACAATAACCACCTCTTTATTCATTTTCATTTTCAATATACAATACCCTTATGATGCCAGCACAACATAAAGAACAACGAGTAGGTGTATTTGTGGATGTACAAAATATGTATTACTCTGCAAAGAACATCTACGGATCTAAAGTAGATTTCGGAAAAGTACTTTCCGTTGGTTTAGCAGGAAGAAGGCTTGTACGTGCCTTTGCGTATGTAATTAAAGCTGACGTTGGGGCAGAGAAAGATTTTTTTGAGGCTCTTCAAAAAATCGGTTACGAAGTAAAAGAAAAAGATCTCCAGGTATTTTTAGGAGGTTCAAAAAAAGGAGACTGGGATGTAGGTTTATGCATGGACGTTGTAAGAATGGTTCCTAAAATAGATGCTATGGTTCTTGTCTCAGGAGACGGAGATTATACCGAGCTTTTAGAGTACGCAAGAAGCCAGGGAGTCAGAACTGAGATAATTGCATTTGGAAAAACTTGTTCAAGTAAACTTTTTAATGAAGCAGACTATATTTTGGATATGGATAAATCTCCCGAGAAATTTTTAATCGGTAAAATATCAAAACCAAAAATTCCATTTATGAGGGACACTAATAAAGATGCTTCTGCTTCAAAAACCGAGTGAGATAATATCAAACTCAAAATTAAAAAATATTAATCCGCAAAAAGCTAAAAAAATATTAATAATATTCTACGCATTTCTCTTCATGGCAATTTTATATCATTTAATATTTGCCAGAAGAATAATTCCAGGAGTTAGGGTAGCCGGAGTTAGAGTTGGTGGCATGGAATTTTCTCAGGCAAAGAAAACTTTAGAGAAGAATTTAGATGGTATTGATGGTGATTTGAAAATGATATTTGAGGATAAAGAATTTTTAATTAGAAAAGAAGATATAGGTTTATCTTATGACTGGGAAAATTCTGTTGTCAGTGCTTTTGAAGTCGGTAGGTCGGGGAATTTTTTTGTTGACACAAAAGATAAATTTATTGGTCTATTCGGAAGTTTAAATATCCCTGCTTCATATGATTTTGACGCTGATTCTTTAGGCATGAAATTATCTATAATAAAAAGTGAAATAAATATAGAACCACTGCAGTCAGGAATAGAGTTGATGGATGGGGAGTTGGAGATAATAAAACCTTATTCAGGCCAAAAGGTAACTGACGAAAAATTATATGAGAAGGTAATATACTCTTTTGATAACATGGATTTTTCAGAAAAAGAAATTCCCGTGAGGGTAATTGAACCTGAAATATTTGAAAAAGACATGGAAATGTTTACTAGTGTTGTAGAAGATATTATCTCTGAAAATTTAACTTTAAATTTTGACAAAAAAGAATGGGTTTTAGGTTCGGAGGAAATTCTAAATTTAATTGGATTCAAAAAAGACGGGAAAAGAGTGAGCATTGTTTTAGATGAATTTTCTTTTGACAATCTTTCCGATGAAATCGGTATTGAGATAAATGAATTTCCGAGGGGTCAGGTTGTTTCGACAAACGGTAATAAAGTAACTGAATTTAGGATTGTTGGTGAGGGTAAGGAGCTAGATGTTGAAAAGTTTAAAAAAGATATTACCGATTCAATATTTAATGATAGAAAACCTGTTTCTTTAACTTTAAATCAGGTTACGGATGCTAACGACAAAGATAAGTACGGTATTGTTGAGTTGCTCGGGGAGGGAACTTCTCATTTTAAGGGTTCTATACCTAGTAGAATTCACAATCTTACATTGGCGGCTGAAAATACGAGTGGGGTGTTAGTCCCTCCGGGTGCCATTTATTCAATGAACGACTCGGTTGGGCCTATTGATTATCTGCATGGTTTTCAGTCTGCATACATAATTAAAGGAGGAAGAACAGTTCTTGGCGAGGGAGGGGGAGTTTGTCAAACTTCTACAACTCTTTTTAGAGCTGTATTAAATTCCGGGTTACCAATTCTGGCTAGGTATCCTCATGCATACAGAGTAGGTTACTACGAACAGGATATGCCGGTTGGTTTTGATGCTGCAGTTTTTCAACCTTCTTGGGATTTTAAATTTAAAAATGATACCAACGCTTACGTTTTGGTCCAAACGTCAGCAAATTTGGAAGAAAATAGCTTAACCTTTAGTTTATATGGTACATCAGATGGCAGGACTGTGGAGATATCCGACCCTGTTATTACCGGACAAATTCCCCCGCCCGCGCCTTTATACGAAGATGATCCTGAACTTCCTAAGGGTGTAGTTCGTCAGGTAGATTACCCTGCTTGGGGTACAACATCTTCGTTTACAAGAACGGTAAAAATGGGTGATAAGGTTTTGTTTACTGACACTTACACAAGTAAATATCAACCATGGAGAGCAATTTATAAAGTAGGAACGAAAGAGGAGTAGTTTTACTCAATATTAATCTTTTGTTTTTTCTATACTTACTATTGTGCTGTTATCCCCCTCTTCTGTAATTACTATTGTTACAACTTCCCCTTCTTTTTGATAGGACATGATTATGGTAGAGTCTGTGATTTTCTCACTTACCGATCTCCATCTTTTTTCAGTATATGAATTTTTATAAAAAACTGCGATATCTTGATATGGCGTTTCTGTTCTGAAAGTTGTCTGTCTTGATGTAGGTGTCTGGTTAGTTCCAATTTTTACTGCATCTCTGGGATATGGGACATCGTCTGTGTAAATACTGCTAAGTCCTTTTACTTCGGTTATTTTTTTTAATACTTTTGGAGAGTATTTTGAAAAATAGATATAAGTAAATGTAAAAAGTCCAATTAGAAGTGCAAATGAAAGTATTATTGGTAATGTTTTTTTAGACATTGAGTTTATTATACGTAATTTACTTTTTTACTCCAAATTTGCTTTAGTTATTTTTTATGTTTTTTGGTAAAATGTGTTAGTTATTAGGCCCCATCGTCCGCCTATGCTATCCGCTTTCGCTGAAGCTACAGCGAGACTGGGCTTCGGCGGATAAATAGTGGTAAATTTATAGAGCTTTTGCTAAATTAGGTATTCATAGGAAATTTATTATTTTTTATGGCCCCATCGTCTAATGGTTAGGACGCCAGGTTCTCAACCTGGAAACTCGGGTTCGACTCCCGGTGGGGTCACCATGAACAGGTTCACCACTGAACGAAGTGAAGTGGTGGTTCTGTTCATGTGATCTCGCAAGGCAGTTAACTAGCTTTAGCTGGTGCGACAATTACGTAGTGAAGCGGAATAATTGCTTTGCGCAGCAAAACTCCCGGTGGGGTCACCACCCGCCTTCGATAATGCTACGGCGAGGTTGCAGACCTAGATAGAACTTAATTTACCATTTTGGATTCGGCGAAGCTTTAGCGTAGTTGATCCCGGTGGGGTCACCACGAAATTTCGCAACTTTTTAAAAAAACTCAAAAGATTCCAATATACTATCCGTAACCTTTTCAAAACTCTCACCCGAAATATTATGAATAGATATAACAAGTACCCTGTTTCTTTCGTTCGTAGGTGTTATATCTACATATATTAGGTCGTTACCTCTCCAGGAGTATCCTCTTAACATTACCGCCTCCCTGTCCCCGACTTTTACTGACCTTATCTGAGGTTTTGGTGATTGTCCCTTTGTTACTAAATAATCTTCAGATAGTAAAATTTTTTGTGTTTCTAAATAATCATTAAAATCCCCCACCTTATTTTCATCTGTAAAAAATGCTATCGCATCCAAATTGTTCTCATTTACATAATTTTCAGGATCTCCAAGTGTCAGTAGTAATATAGGTCTACCAGCCATAGGACCTGTAATATTGCAACATTCGGAATCCAAGCTTCTCGGATATTCGAAGGAAATTTTGAATCTTGTAGATTCGTATATCTCAGTTGGTCCAAGTTGGTGTGTTTCGGGATAGAATTTCACCGATCTCACTATGTCCTCAGTTTCTGCTTTGTAAAGTTGTCTATATCCCAAATCCCCCTTAAAAATTTGTGCAAATTCATAATTCAACCCGTTTTTTACTACATATGTTACTACATAATCAGCGCCACAGTTTTTAACCTCAAAAGTTCTTCCATCTACACTGTCAATGTTAGTTCCTTGGGTATCAGTAATTATAGTAGTTTCCGGACACTCTATAGCAAATACATCTTTTTTTACCTGAGCTATTTCGTCAATTTTTCGAAGAGAAGTGGGGAATATTGATATTCTAAATATGTAGCCTTCTGTTAAAGAATCTAAACTAGTATTTTCACCTTCATTATTCTTGTCATAAATTACCTCAATTTTTTTTGTTAAATCAGAAAGAACGAAATTTTCATAAAGCGATGCCTTACCTAAATATTCCAGAGATATTTTAAATTCATCACTTTTATATTCAACTATATTTTCGGGGTTTAAATTCTCTTCCGAACCATTGTTATAATTAATTTCAGGTTCTGCAACTTTTGGTATTGGTTTTACGAAATATCTTTTGTAAAAACTAACCGCAGATGGGGAGATTGAAATTGTTAATAAGGCAATAATGACTAACCATGCAATAGATTTAAAGCGTCTTTTTTTCCTTTTTATCTCTTTCTCTTTTGCTTTTATATCGATTATTTGATTGAGCATTGGATTAGCATATTTATCAGAATCTTGCTCTTTAAGTGTGTTTTTTTTAATATCCCCAGGTTTCGATTTCAAGGCACCCACAGCACCCAGGTTCTCATCTTGAGGTTTCTTTTTTTTGAATAAGTTCAAAGGCATATATAAATAATAACACGAGCTTTTGTTTAAAGTCCCAAGAGCTCGGAGTTTTCTTGCATTGCTTTTAGTGTAATTTCTACAAATTTTTCAGGTACAATTCCAACTTTTTCTTTGCATTGAAGAATTTGTTCACGCTCTACGGCTTTTGCGAATTCTTTTTGTTTGAATTTTTTGAAAATACTTTCTGTATTAACTTCTGAGAGTTTTTTATTCGGCATCACAAGTGCGATAGCTACTATAAAGCCTGTGAGTTCATCACAGCATTCCAAAGTCCATTCCAGCAGAGTTTGGGGTTCTCTTATCTTAGTCATTTTGTAGTTGTGAGTTTGAAAAGCATTTAACATCTCTTCGGGAATATCGTAATCTTCTAACCAGCTTAGGAGTTCAAAAACATGCCTATCCGGGTTATCCGTAGTTTTTTCCCAGTCGGCATCGTGAAGTATTCCTACAATTTCCCACTGTTCTTTTGTTAAACCTCCGACTTCTCTTCCTTCGTTCATAAAAAAGTCATAAAACTCCGATAAAGTTTTTCCTACCGCATAGCAGTGCTTACGAAGGTTTTTGTTCTGCATATTTTCATGAAGAAGTTGCGTTGCTGATTGTATGTCTAGTTTTTTCATAGTTTGGTTCCGGGCTCAGCCCTAGGCTGAGCCCTAGGCTGAGCCCTAGGCTGAGCCCTGGAAATTTTCAATAGTTAATAATATCAAGTTTGTTATAGGTATCAAGAAAAAGGGTTTGGTTCCGGGCTGAGCCTGGTGATTATTTCAAACCGTAGATTTCTTTATTAATACTGTCGACATCATTTCTGAGTTGCGTGAATGGAACACCCTCTCTTGCCGTAACATCTTCCAAGAACCAGAAAACTCTTTCTGAGTGTCCGTATCCGCAGGTCGGGGGCATACCGTATTCAAGCATTTCCACAAAATCAACATCCATGAACTGTGCTTCTGCATCACCCTCGTCTCTTTTATCTTGTTGTTCTTTAAATCTTTCAAATTGATCTATTGGGTCATTGAGTTCTGCAAAACCATTTCCGAGCTCACTTCCTGCCATTATGGGATGAAATCTTAGCGTTAGTTTAGGATTTTCAGGATGTTCTTTTGCAAGTGGCGATAGTATCTTAGGTTCGTTTACTACCATCATCGGTCCGCAAATATTTTTCCTGGCTTCTTTCCAAAGATGATCTATTCCCCTTTCAACTGTTAGTTTTTTTGGTAGATCAGCTCCATTTTTTGTTAAAGCTTTTTTAACTTCTTCAATATTTGTATCAAATACATCAACTCCATAATTTTCTTTTATCAATTCAGAGTAGTCTTTAATTTCCCATTCTTTAGACAAATCAACATCAAAACCTCTCATGTGAAAAGTTTGTTTTCCATATACTTTTTGAGCTACATATCTGAACAGATCTATTACAAAATCCATACCTTCTTTATGGCTTGCATATGCCCAATAAAATTCCATAGCGATGTGTTCGGGTAGATGCTCGTCTGATAAACCTTCATTTCTAAATCTTGGTCCTATTTCGTAAACCTTTTCATAACCCCCTCCTATAAGTCTTTTTAGATAAAGTTCTTGAGATATTCTTAAATAAAAATCTTGATCCAGTGCATCCATGTGAGTAACAAACGGGTTAGCATCAGCTCCTCCGGGTGTATTCTCCAGAACAGGGATGTTCATTTCCAAAAATCCTTTTTCCTTGAAAAATTCGCGATGGGCTTCCCAAAATTTTGCTCTTCTGATAAATCTTTGATAAACATCTTCGTTTAGGTTTGTATCTATATATCTTTTTCTTAATCTTGATTCTTTATCTTTGAAACCGGTATGTGGGTCGGGTAAAGGTCTTAGTGCTTTTGTAAGAATTCTTATTTTTTGGATTTCAACGGATGTTTCACCTGTTTTAGTCTTTGTGACCCTACCTGCTCCTTCAATAAAATCTCCGGTGTCTAAAAGTCCCAAATCTTCAAATTTTAATTCACCTTTTGCATAAGCCTGTTCTGTTAAATTATCTTCTTTTAGATAAAGCTGGATTTTTCCAGAAGCATCTTTTACATCAATAAAACATAGAACGTTGTGGGATCTTATTGAAAATATTCTTCCTGCAACTACTACCTCCTTACCTTCAAATTCTTCAAAGTTTTGAGTAATTTCAGAATTTAAATGAGTTCTACCGGATTGTGCGGGGTATGGATTAACGCCCAATTCTTTTAACTTGTTTAATTTTTCAATTCTTATATCTCTGTATTCTTTGAGAGTTGCCATTGCCTAATTTAAGCACATTATGGCTTTAGTATTCAATCTTTAAAATTGTGTAGATGAGTTTTCCGACAGGGGCTTCAAACTCTACCTTCTCACCAACTCTTTTTCCAAGTAATGCTGAACCAAGAGGTGATTCATCTGATATTTTCTTAGCCACAGGGTCAGCTTCAGGTCCGCCTACTATAAAGAATGTATCTTCTGCACTCTCCATGTGAACGGTTACCCTACATCCAACACCTACCATATCCCCTGATTTTATTTCGGAGATTTTTGCATTCTTAACAATGTCCTCCAATTCGGCAATACGCCCTTCAACGTAGGACTGTTCTTGTTTAGCAGCATCGTATTCGGAGTTTTCAGAAATATCACCCATTTCACGGGCGCTCTGAATCCTTTTTGCTACTTCAGGTCTTTTATTCTCAATGAGATCTTTTAACTCATTCTTAATTTTTTCTAGACCCTCTTCTGTTAGTAATAAACTATTATCTTTGTGATTCATATTTTTTGTGTTCGTGTTTTAAATACTCCAATCCTTCAAGAAGGTATATATTCTATAAGGTATTGGGGTCCTAAAACTAAAAAATTCCCCGAAAATCTTGGGGGACTTCGTACGAACAAAGGTATTTTTATCATATGTTGGAACGTGTGTCAAACGGGAGTAGGTTTGTATAAAATTTATTGCAGCAATTTAAATTCTTATATTTAGTTACCACAAAGGGGTTTGTATGAGATATAATACATATGGATGATAGAGATTTAATAAAAGCCAGGGAATATGTCAAACTTAGGCCTTATCTTGTTTGGAGTACTAAAAATTATGAAGGTTTATCTCCTGAGGTTATTGTTGAAAGTATTTTAAACTATGGAGATTGGAATGATTTTTTGTTTATTAAGGATTTGTTCGGAGTTAAAAATTTGAATGATATTTTTGAAAAGATTTTGAAAAAAAGAAGAGTGAATTTACGTCCCCAAACTATTAATTATTTTAAGTTGTATTTTAATAAATATGCATAATGAGATATCGAGTGATGTTCTTACACTCGGTGCTATGAAAGCTTTTGCATTAGGCAAAAGAGCTAAATGGAAGGATTATGTTGATTTGTTTTTTATTTTAAAAATCCATGACATTGGTGAGATTGTAAATAAGGCAAAATAAATATTCGGAAATGAGTTCAACGAGAAGCTTTTTAGGGAACAACTTTGCTATTTTGATAATATTGATTATAGTGAGGAAGTAAGTTTTGTTGACGATAATTTTGTATCTGACGAGGAGATAAAAAAGTTCCTATCGGATATCTCTTTACAGAATTAAGATTAACAAAAAAATTTATTCAAAGGCGTGTTGCTTCATATTGAATTCATATTCTTATAGAATAATTATGGGTTAGGGTATTTGACTTTTTTACTTAAAAAATGTACAAATACTTCATCCCAGCCCATTTGCTGGGTGATTTTGTCTATGTACAAAAAAACTAACGTAATAAATTTAATAGAGGTTATTTAATTTCTGCACTTGTCCTGCAGATATTTTTAAAAATTTCTTATGAAAAGATTAAGAAAAATGAAAGTCCACGTAAATAAAATTTTCGCGTATTTCTCTCTTGTTTCGATGTTAACAAACACACTTGCTCCCTTTGCAGCTATGTTACCTGTGTATGCATATGCAGAGGATACAGGTGCGCCTGTTGAGGAGGTTGTTGTTGAAAATACAGAGACAGATGTGTCGGAAGAAGCCGACACTTCAAGTGCAGCAGATGGACAAGATCTGACTGTTGAGGAAGAGACAAATGAAAATGAAATAACCGAAGAAGCTAACGTGGAGGCTTTGGAGGAAGAAGGACAAAATCAGGAAGATTTGGGAATATTACCTGAGGAAAATGAAGATCCTGAAGAAGTTGCGGTTGATCCCGAAGCTCCCAGTATTATAGAGGGAGGCGGGGTTTCCGATTATAATCCTTTTAATGATATTGATGATGTTGTAGAAGTTTCTGAAATTCCTACTCCTGTAGAAGAGCCTATTGCTGAAGTTGAAGAAACTATAGAAGAGGTTAAGGAGTATGAGTTTTTACAAGATGGTGTTGAGATAGTAAATAGTGAAAATGATGATTGGAGTGTTGATGGGGAAGTTGCAAAGACTGTTGAAAATGTGAAGGTTGGAGTTAAATATATTTTCCCATTGGATGAAGATGTTTCGGTTACTTTTACAAAATTACCAATGTTAGATGAAGATAGATCTACTTTAAGGATTGAAAGAGTTAGAGTAGAGGATTTAAATTTACCTGAAGAATTTAAAACTGATGCTGAATATGCTTTTGATATTACAACGGATATGGAGAACGGAGAGTTTGAGTATGATTTGACTTTGCCTAAGCCGGAGGGTGTGGAGGCGGAGGTTGTTTATATTGAAGAATCTATCGAAGAAGTAAAGAGTGGTGTTGAAAGTGAGGATATTAAGAAGGTTGAGAAAGATAAGGTTGGACAGAAAGAGGGTAGTGTTGAGGTTGAGGGTTTGGATCATTTTACTACTTTTATTGTCGCAACATTTAACTCTGCTACAAATGTCCCTTCTTCTGTAAAGCTTTATCAGTGGGAAACTAAAGATTCTGGTAAATGGATTACGGGGAACTTAGGAACTTCAAACTCAGATTATAGGGAAGGTGAGGTTGTACCCTTTCAGTTAGAGATTGGTAAAGTATCTACAGCAAACAATCCCTATAAATTTTCTGTGTGTAGAGATTATGAGGATGGTGATAAAAGAGGTTACTACCAGTTAATGACTTATGATTTGAACATAAACCCAATTATTGTTGGTAGTATTGATTATTCAAATGGGCCTTTTAGTGGAACTAATGTTACGAATATTGAATTCAATGAGGTTGGTGGAAGGGGACTTTGTGCTTCTGGCGCCAGAGAAACTCAAGTGTATTTTGATGTTATAGAATCAACTAAAGATACTTATGTTTATTGGGGGGGTCAGCTTGCATCTCCTGTAGATGTAGATGTTGGTCTAGGTAACGGTTCCTCTCAATATACAGGTGCAAGTTTACACATGAAACTTCTTTCTCCTAATAAAGATCTTTCTATAAACCCTTCAGGTATTATAGAGTTGGCTACAATTACAGTTACCAAAATAGTTGATGAGGGTGAGGCATTACCTTCTGAATGGGGTTTTACTATTGATCCTAACCCAAATAATGAGTCCGAACCAAAATACCCAGGAGTAAACAGCGATACTGTAGTTTTTGCCGGTCTTTCAACCGGTATTTATACCATTGAGGAGTCCTTTGTAGAAGGATACTCGTTTTATTCTGGTTCTGGAACCAATTGCACCTTCGACTCTAACGGTTTAGCTACCGCTACAGTTTCTGAAGGAGTAGACGCTACCAATGCTAACTGTATCTTTACTAACACACAGCAGTTGGCGGAAATTAATGTTGTTAAATCGTCTACAACAACAAGCATTACTTTTGCAGATCAGGTAGTTCCTTACACTTTCACAGTCACTAATCCAGGCAACAGAACATTAACCGGTGTTACAGTTACAGACCCTATGTGTGATAAAGATACATTAATTTTTGTGTATGGGGATACAAATGCTGATGGTGAATTACAGACTGATGAAACTTGGATTTATGCTTGTAATCACACAGTAACTCAAACCGAGATTAATGCGGGTGGATATCTTTCAAATACAGTAACTGCGGATTCAAATGAATCTGATGAAGATACTGATAGTTTTGATATTCCTATTAGTCAAAATGCAAAACTTTCAATAGTTAAAACTGCATTACCTACAACTTATTCAGCGGTAGGAAATGTTATTGATTACAGCTTTTTAGTTACAAACTCAGGAAACGTGACAGTAGTGTCACCGTTTACAGTTACAGATGACAAGGCAACAGATGAGTCATGTCCAGCAACTCCAACTAGTTTAGCTCCAGGAGAATCTATAACTTGTACTGCTAGTTATACAATTACTCAAGCTGATCTAGATGCAGGTTTTGTTACAAACGTTGCTTCAGGTCATGGTTACTTTAATGACACTCCGGTTAATTCTCCAACTGATACTGAGACAGTTAATTCTATTGCAGGAAAAATAATCATAGAGAAACAAACATTACCAGATGGTGAAACTCAGAAGTTTGAATTTACACCAAGTTGGGATTTAACAAATAAGTACTATCTCATTGATGGGCAGGAAAATATTAGTAATTGGTTAGTTTCAGGCACTTATGTCGTTTTTGAACAAACTCTTGGTGGTTGGGATCTAACTGATATTAGTTGTTCTGTTGTTAATCCTACTACAGGAGGTCAGAGTACCTACAATGGGAATTTATCTTTGGATACTGTTAGTATAAGTTTAGTTGCTGGTGAGACAGTAAAATGTGTGTTTACCAATACAAAACTAGGTTCAATATCCGGTATGAAATTTGAAGATGTTGATGGCGATGGTAACTATGATATACCAGAAGGAGATATAGGTCTTGGTGGTTGGACAATCAAGCTTAGTGGAACAGATATGGGTGGTCAAATAGTAAGTTCAACTGCAATAACCGCAGGGGACGGTTCATTTAATTTTATCGACCTCTTACCTGGTGAATACACTGTTTGTGAAAATCTGCAACTGGGTTGGATACAGACATGGCCTAGTAATGGGGCACATGATTGTGGCGATGGAACCTATGGACATCGTGTAGTCTTAGGAGCGGGTGATGTTGTTCCAAATCGTTTGATTGGTAATTTTAAATTAGGCGAAATAACAGCATGTAAATATGTGGACTACACAGGAGATGGTAATTACCAACCACATGAAGACGTGGCTCTAAAAAACATTAACTTTAATCTATACAAATCAGGTGAGGGTTGGGAATATGTAATGTCTAATGAAACAGGTGCTAACGGGTGTGTGAAATTCCCAAATTTAGAGGCTGGTCAATACAAGCTTGAGGAGGATTATACTGATCCTGATCTTGATGGTTACTACCCAACAGATGGGGTAACCGAATATGATGATATTTGGATATATTCTGGATCTGATGAGACTAGAAGGTTTCTTAACGCTAAGTTTAGAACCATCTCAGGAACCAAATTTAATGATCTTAATGGAAATGGGGTTCAAGATGTTGGAGAGTTAGGACTAAAAGGGTGGACAATATATATTGAAGGAAATACCAATGGGCAATTTGATCCTGGTGAGATATATACAGTTACAGATCAAGATGGATATTATGAATTTACAGGCTTAGTATCAGATTCTTACAGGGTAGCCGAGCATATGAGCTTAGCTCAAATTAATGATGGGTGGGTACAAACCCTTCCGGAAGCAGGTTATTACGATATTGATTTACATATTGAAATAACTTCTTTTGATAATGACTTTGGTAATGTTCAATTGACAGATGTTCACGGTTATAAATGGGACGACCAAAATGGTAATGGTTACAGAGATTGTAATGACGGTGGTGAATTCCAATTGTACCCGGTGCAGTATTGTGAAGATTGGGCCGAACCTTTGTTGCCCGGTTGGACAATTAATCTATATGAGTGGGAAGGTGAGGGATATAGTCCGGTTCCTATAAAAACGATGGTAACTAGCAGTGACCCTGCACATTTTGGTTGGTACTGGTTCGAGGGTCTATTCCCCGGGAGATACTTAATATGTGAGGTAAATCAATCAGGGTGGGATCAAACTTCCCCAACAAATGAGATGGATAACTGTCATGAGATTGATCTCCCCAGTGGTGAGGGAACATGTACTTGGAATAGGACCGACAACGCAGTTGTATCCGATCAAATGTGTAACTTCGGTAACCAATACATCGAACCCGAACTCTCCATAGCAAAATGGAACGATTCTACAGAACCTGAGGAGATAGATAACGAAGTTTTGTTCACTATAAGAGTTACCGCACACAAAAATGAAGTAAAAGATGTCTATGTATACGACCTATTCTCAGAGGGATTTGATTACGTATCAGGAAGCTGGACCGCTAAATCTAACGATGGTAGGGATTTAAAGGCTTTAGGAATTACTTTAGAGCCTGTATACGCCTCACCCGCTGCTTGGTACTTGGGTGATCTAAAAGGGGATGAAGTTGTAACCTTAACTTATCTTGCTAGAGTAACCGAGGATGTCGAGCCAGGTATATATAAAGACCTAGCTTGGGCACAAGGAGAAAGCAGATACAGTGAAGTTTTGGGATACTCCGAACCCGAGGGTTATGTAAATGATACCTTTGTTGGTACAGAAGTAGAGGTTGTTGTAGACCCCGACCCACTAAAAACAAAAGTAGATGTAAAAGAAGAAGGCGAAGTATTAGGAGTTGCTATACTTCCCGCTACGGGAGCCAGAACAATTTGGTTAAACATAGTAGCAACACTAGCTTCAATCGGAGGATTATTACTGCTCGTAGGAGGTTTAGGAATAATGTTTAAGAAAAAAGAAAAAACAATCAAAAAAGGTAAAAAAGTACTTTTAGGACTACTTACCTTTGGATTCTTCGCTCTATTTAGCTACAAAGTATATGCCGCAGGTACGGTGGTAAGAATTAGTCAACCGGAATCTCCCGCATCATCGGAATTTAACTTAGTATTTGTTGCAATGGACATAGAAGACAGAACCATGCAAGCAAAATGCTACGTTCAAAAGCCAGGCAGTGTTTCATTCACAACCTTTGGTTCTGCAATAACAATCGACTCAGGTGATAGCGGAGACTCCAGGACATGTTTAGTAACAGAATCAGTTCTAAGCGGTGACGGAGAATACAAATTCAAAGTTGGAGTAGTTCCTGGTAGTGATTCCGAAGTTTTCTCCAACGAAGTAACTGTTGATTACGACGGTGATGGTCCTGATAGACCAAAGTACATTGAAAAAGAGAAAAAATCAGATTGTAAGTATGAGATAAAAATAAAAACAGCCGATGACGGAGAAACTTCCTATATCAAAATTTACAGAGATGACGACAAAGAGATAGGCATAAACGATTCAAACAAAATAAAAACAAAAACCATAGGACCTGATGACAAATACGAATTCACTGATGAACTCTATGGAGGAGATTGCGGTAAAACATGGTATTACGCAGTAGTTGCATTTGATGATGCAGGAAATGCTTCAAAACCAAGACCTGAAACAATTACAACAACCACAACAATTACCGAAGAGGAAGAAGTTACCGAAGCAATAGTAGTTGAAGGTGCCGGAGGAATTGGAGGAGAAGGCCTGGCCGGTGAAGGAGCAGAAGGAGTCGAAGGTGAAGAGGGGGCCGAAGCAATTGATATAGAATTTGGTGAAGGTGAAGACGGCGAAGTTCTTGGAGAAGAAACTTCCGAAGCAGTAAAAACTCTCACTAGATCTCCTTGGTTCTGGATTGTTTTAGCAGGTTTAGGTATAGTAATCATTGGTGCAGTCAAGAAATCTAAAAAAGCGTAAAAAAACCGAAGATATTTATGTAAAAATGGTGAGGCTAGGGCTACTTTTAGTAGCCCTAGCCTTCTTTGGTGCTTTAATAATATTTTTCCCCGTAATAAAAAAAGAAATATCGTATAGATTCAACAAACCCGATGAAAACATAGATGTAGCAAGCTCTGAGCTTGATTCTATGAGGTTTTTTGGCCAGGATAACGTTATAGTCGCTGAAGACCCTCTTTTTAGCATAGTGGTCCCTAAAATAGGGGCAAATTCAAAAGTAATCCCTGATGTAGATCCATATAATTCAAAAGTTTATCAGGTAGCTCTTACAAAGGGAGTAGCTCATGCAAAAGGAACTGCGTACCCCGGAGAAAGAGGAAACTCATTTTTATTCGCTCACTCATCAGATAATTTCTATAACGCAAACAGATACAATTCGGTTTTTTATCTTTTAAATAAAATAGAAATCGGAGATATTTTTTATTTAATTTACCAAAATCAAATATTCAGATATAAAGTAACCGAAACATCAGTAGTAAAAGCAGATGCAGTAGAGTACATGTCCGAAAGCAATGAAAAAATCGCTACTCTAATGACCTGCTGGCCCGCAGGAACAACCATAAATAGGTTAGTGGTAGTTGGTAAGTTGGTTGAATAATATTCTCCCCCATAGATATTATCGGTAGCGAATTATCTCGTTATCCTGTAAAATTTTCTTATGCCAAAAATAACAAACGTAACCCCGGGCTCTGACCTTGAAAATCTAACAAATGGCCAGCCCGATAATATCTCCGATACAAAATCCGAATTTGAAAAAACCGTTCTCAAAGAAGAACCTAAAAACATAATTCCAAAAAAGAAAGTAATGCATTTTATGTCAAAAACAGGAAATAAAAAACAAAAAAAACTACTAATAATATTATTTTCCGTTGTAGCTGTTCTATTTTTACTATGGTTAGTTTTTGTAAAATTTGGAAAATTTGGATTCAAAAATATAAGTCCTTTAGCCTCCGACCCCCTAGCAGGGTTAGGTCCCAGAATAATCTCTGAACTAACCGGAGAACAATTCAAGGAAGAAGAGGCAGGTTCCTGGGTTAATCAAAGGCCTTTCGGTGTAATGATTAACAACCATGTTGATGCCAGACCTCACTCAGGTCTTATATACGCTGACCTTGTTTACGAAATAGTTGCAGAGGGTGGTATAACAAGATTTTTAGCATTTTACCTAACAAATACTCCGGAAAAGATTGGTCCTGTAAGAAGCACCCGCGAATATTATTTGGTTTTAGTTAAGGAACTAAGTGACGCGATGGTAATGCATATTGGATACTCACCTCAAGCTTTAGTAGCTATTGATACGTGGCCTGTGAGGAGTTTATTTAGAGGAGGTTGCGAATCTTATCCCGGTTGTTCATGGAGAGATAATCCAAGAAATGTAGCCTACGAGCATACAGCATATGTAAGCGGAGTTAAACTTAGAGAACTTGGTGTCGACCTTGGTTGGGAAGGTAAAGGTGACATTCGTGTTTATACTTTTAAAGATGACGATGATAAATATGCAGATAGACCACCTGCCGGTAAAATATCCATAGATTTTTGGTCCAAAGGAGCTTACTCCAGTATTTTTGATTATAACGAACAAAATAATACTTACTTAAAATTCACAGGATATGATTCAAACGATAATCCCATACCACATAAAGACCAGGAAACAGAAGAGCAGGTAGAAGTCAAAAACTTGATAGTACAATTTGTTTCAGAAGTAGGAATAGCCGGTGATGACAAGGGAAGATTGGATTACCAACTCGTGGGTAGCGGGCAAGCCTTTGTTTTCATTGACGGAAAAGTTGTAGATGCTACATGGAGTAAGGCAGATAGAGATGATAGAACACTATTTTACGATACAAGCGGAAATGAGATAGAGTTTAATAGGGGTAAATTTTGGATAGCTATAGTACCTGACAGAAACGTTGACCAAGTGGTCTACAACTAAGATAAAACATATAAAATATATATAAAAAATGTATAATAGGTACAAGGTTTAATTCTTTACCAATCTGCCCGGAATAATTTATGCTAAACAAAATATTAGTATCTGAAGTAAGGGTAAATATTTTAAAATTATTGCTCATGAACCCAAAAAGAGGTTTTCATATTAGGGCTATTGTGAGGCAGGTAGGTGCCGAGATAAATGCCGTGAGAAGAGAGCTTGATAATCTTTTTGACATTAATCTCGTAACGAGAAGGCAAAGTTCTAATAAGATTTTCTACCAAATTGAGACCACACACCCGTTTTATTCTGATCTTTTATCTTTAGTCACTAAAGAAGATGGTATAGGTGCCGAAATTATAAATAAACAAAAACATTTAGGAATTGTCGAATACGCGGTGTTATCTCTGGCTTTTTTAAGAGGTAGAAAATCAACCGCTTTGGATGTTGACCTGTTCGTGGTTGGTAATGTAAATTTAGATGTTCTAAAAAATATAGTTATGGAAGAAGAAGCAAAAATGAACAGAGAAATAAATTATTCAGTAATGACTTTAGATGAATTTATGTCCAGAAAAAGAACAAATGACCCATTTATTTATAGAGTTTTAACTCAAAGCAGAACTATGCTCATAGGAGATGATGAGAAGTTCTGTGCTGTAGTTTAAACAACTGTGTGTAAGAATGTCCAAGAACGAGACCTTTAAACTTTCATTAATCTCCATAATTTTCACAATCTCTTTATTGATATCTTTACCCTACATCCCCATATCTGTCGACTCTTCTTTATTAAGAATAGAGACCCAATTAGGTGGTTATGAAATTACAATCCCTCAAAAAGACGGAGATAAAGTAATCGACCTTAAAGATTTTAAAAAAAGCAAAGAAGTAGGTGAAAGCCAGAAAATAGTTTTGAGCTTGCAAGATGAAAATATGCAAAATAGAGAAGAAGTTTTGCCCTCCTTGATTTCAACAATCGAAAGAAGATTAAACTTAGCAGGAATATCAGATTTTCAAACAGGTCAGGAGGATGAAAATTCCCTGTATGTAATTATTCCCCAGCATGAATCCTCAGAAAGAGTATCTAATTTAATTTTAGGCACCGGAAGGGTAAGTTTTAAAAAGGTAAAAAATCCCGATGAGTGGTCTCAAGAAGAAATAGCAAATTTTTATACCGAAATTGACAGGTGGGAAGACACAGGCATAACAGATTCAGATATGACCGGATTTTTATACACAGTAACACCCACAGGCGAATCTTTATTACAGATATCATTTACTAATGAAGGTAGGGAGAAGTTTTATAATGAAGCTGAAAAAAATATTGGGTTACCGATTGGGATGTATATAAACGATTACGAGTACCCACTACTTATGCCGGTTATTTCAGAAAATATTTTAAATGATCGTAACTCTGACCCCGGTATTTCAGGTAACTTTCCTCAGCAGGATATTAATGACTTAAATCTACAGATTAAAAATCCCCTTCCTGTTAGGTTAAGTCTATTAGAAACTTTAATTATGTCTTCATCAATGGGTTCAAACTTTATTTATAGTTACCTCACTGCATTCTCAATTGGTTTAACTATTGTCCTTGCCTTTTTTGTAATAAAATTCAATCTTTTAGGTTTAACTTACGTTTTATCACTAGCCCTCTCACTACCTTTATTCGCCGCCTTTTCAAAGATAATGCCTATACCCATAACCCCCTCTTACATATCGGTGTTAATTCTCGTAACGGGAATAATGACTGTGGTTGGATATACTGTCTTAAAAAGTATTGTGGAAAACACTAAACAGGAAAAACCATTCGATTATGCCCTTTACCAGACATTTGGTAAAGATAAGGGTAAGTTTTCAGCATCTTCAATTTTGGTTTTTTTCGTTTCTTTAATACTTTCTTTTATTCTTACCGGAAGTGCAAAATCATTTATGTCAGAGTTATTCTCAGGCATGCTTGTTGTAATTTATTTCTACACACTGGTTTTCCCCTCAATAATCTTGTCTTTCGGAGGATATAAAAAATGAATATTATGGAAAATATTATAAATCCTATCAAACCACATATAACCATATTAGGCGTGACCATTGTATCTATTTTCATTCTTTATTCACTTATTTTCGGTGACAGTCCCAAGAAAGCTATTCGTAAATTAAGATGTTCTTTGATATTAAGTCTTGTATTCAATGTAATATTCTTTCTTTTTTTGTCGCGTTTTCTTACCCGTTTCTTTGATAATATCACCCCTGATTTTGAAATAATTGCCTTCTCGTTTTTAGTTGTTCTTACCCTCGTAGTTGGATTGAGAATTGTTTTGGAGATTAATAATCTTTTGCCAAAAACAAAAAGAGGGGGTGACGTTAAGGAACTTTATAAGGAAGTATCCCAAGATATGTCCACATTCATATTTGACATTTCCTTGATATTTATTTCTCTAATAATACCCACCCATATTCTAGGTAACGGTTCTTTAGATGGGCTTATGTTATTGCTTTTTCTATCTGTTCTAATAAATTATTTTACTTTCTCTATCCTTTTTTCAAAAATTCTAGACATTACTGAGAAAATTTTTGAGTAATCATCCCGTACAAAATATTGGTAATATAAACCTATGTATAAATGGAATATCCTTGGAAATTATGATCCTAAAAAAGAAATATCTGTGTCTGTCCTTGAGAATAGGGGAGTTAAGGACATTAAGGAATTTCTACATACCCCTTCTTTAAATAATTCTTTTGCAGATTTTCCTGCTCAATTTGTAAAATCATTATCAAAAGCAAAAGAAATAATTACAAAAGAAATGAAAAGTAAAACTCCCGTTCTAATATATGGTGACTATGATTCTGACGGTATAAACGCTACAGCTATTTTGTACAATTTTTTTAAATATGAAAAAGGTTACGAAAACACCCACTATTTTATTCCCAACAGATTTGAGCATAGTTATGGTCTTTCAAAAGAAGCAATCGATGAATCTTTGAAGATTTTTAAAAAAGATGAAAAAGTACTTTTTATCACGGTTGACGTGGGTATAACAGCTGACGAAGAAATTTCCTACATTAAAGATTTGGGTCATTCGATAATTCTTACGGACCACCATCAAAAGCCGGAAAATACTCCCAAAGCAGATTGTCTGGTTTGGAGCGATAAAGTTTGCGGTTCTGTTGTATCGTGGGTTTTGTCTAAGTTTTTAGGTTCAAAAAGTAAGGAAAGTATTGTAAATGCTGCAGTTGCAACTGTTACTGACCTTATACCCCTGAAAGGTTTTAACAGAGTGGTTGTGAAAAAAGGCTTGGAGGTTATAAACTCCGAGCCCCCTGTTTGGGTAATAAAGTTACTTGAGGCTTCGGGTGTAGAAAAAAACAGAGAAATTACCGCATACGAATTAGGTTGGGCGATTGGGCCTCGTCTAAATGCTTCGGGAAGACTTCAAAGTTCTGAGGATTCAATCCGCTTATTGACTCAAAATGACGATAAATTATTGGAGAAGCTCGCTGAAAATCTTAATTCAAAAAATATTGAAAGACAGGAAAAAACGTTGGAAATGTACGATATGGCATCCGGTGTAGATGAAAAAAACCTCCCCAAAATTATTTTTTCTTCTGATAAAAAATATCACGAGGGGGTTATTGGTTTAGTTTCTGCAAAATTAACTCAAAGATACTATCGCCCGTCGGTTGTAATTTCTCTTGACGGTGGTTATGGGAAAGGCTCTGTAAGGTCTATTCCCGGGATAAATATTATTGAGGTTTTAAGAAAATTTGAGGACCTTTTTGTTGATTTGGGGGGTCACCCTATGGCGGGTGGTTTTACAATAGAGGAGAAAAATATTCCGGAAATGGAGAAAAAAGTTTCAAGATATATTGAAAAAGAATTTGATGAGGATGTTTTTGTTCCGGTTTTGAATATTGATCTAAAAATACCCTCTGAAATCATTAATATTAAAATTTTGGACGAAATAGATAAGTTAAAACCTTTTGGAATGGGAAATGATCAGCCTATATTATTATCCGAAGGTTTGGGTGTGGTAAGTTGCGATATAATTGGAAAAGACAAAACCCATTTGAAATTGAAGTTATTTGATGGTGATAGGTATCAAAAAGCTGTTTTTTTCGGCGGGGCAAGATTTGAAAAAGAGTTTATTACAGGTGAAAAAATGGATATCGTTTATACATTGAATAAAAATGAGTACAATGGTAATACTTACGTTGATTTGATAGTAAAGGATTTTCGAAAGGTTTAAAAAATGGAAAGAACTTATATTAAAGATTTAAAAGAAAAAATTGGTGAAAAGGTAAAAATAAATGGTTTTGTTCAGGCTATCAGAGATCAGGGAGCTATTAAGTTTTTTGTTGTTAGAGATGTGACAGGTACTGTTCAAATTGTTATTTTAAAGGGAGCCGGTGGGGTTTTTGAGGAAGCCGGGGAGGTTTCTTTAGAGTCAGTGGTTTCTATTGAAGGTTTGGTCAAGGAAGAGAAGCAGGCTCCCGGAGGTTTTGAGATTCAAGCCGAAAATATGGAAATTCTTTCCAAAGCTGAGCCCGAGCTTCCTATTCCAGTTATTGAGGAAAAAAGCGGAGAACCTACTGATATTTCAAAGCGCCTTGATTGGAGATGGATAGACCTTAGAAAAGAAGATAATTTAAAGATTTTTAAAGTTTGGACAGAGTTAGAAAAGGGTTTTCGAAAATATTATGATCAAAAAGGTTTTATTCAGATATATACCCCTTCTTTAATGGGTACGGCCAGCGAAACCGGTGCGGATGTTTTTAAAATGGGGTATTTTGAGGGAGAAGCATATCTTGCTCAATCACCTCAATTTTATAAGCAAATGGCACAGGCATCAGGATTTGAAAAAGTTTTTGTTATGGGACCCGTTTTCAGGGCTGAGCCCTCATTTACTTCCCGTCATATGACTGAGTTTACGGGTTGGGATTTTGAAATTTCTTATATAGATTCTCATGAGGATGTAATGGCCGAAGAGGAAAAACTTTTAGTCTCTGGTTTTAAGCAGGTAAAAGAAAGTTTAGGTTTAGAAATCGAAATACCTTCAATTCCTTTTCCAAGAATTTCTATGGAAGATGCAAAGGATAAACTATCTAAAGCGGGGATTAAAGAAGGCAGGAAATATGATTTAAGTGGAGAAGAGGAGATTGAACTAAGTAAAATAATAAAAGAAGAGACCGGACATGATTTTGTTTTCGTTACTGATTGGCCGGTTGAAGCAAGACCTTTTTACCACATGAGATATGAAGATAAACCAAATCTAACTAAAAGTTTTGATCTTTTATATAAAGGTTTAGAAGTTACAACCGGTTCCCAAAGAGAGCATCGATATGACGTTTTAATATCCCAAGCTAAAGATAAGGGAATGAGTATAGAACCTCTTCAGGATTATCTTAATTTCTTTAGATACGGGTGTCCTCCGCATGGAGGTGTAGGTATAGGACCGGGCAGGTTGGTAATGAAGATGTTGAACATTCCAAGTGTCAAAGAGGTGACTTATCTTCCTCGTGATGTAAAAAGGTTGAAACCGTAAGGAAAATTAATGGTTTTGGGTTTAAGTATATCAACTACAAGAAAGATACTTCTTGTTTTTATTGAGATAGCAATCAAAATCCTTTGGGTTATTGATAAGATAACGAGTTTAGATTTAAGATACATTTTCAAAACAATTTTTCGATCTTTTTTACTTTTCATACCTATTTCTTTTTTTGTTTTTTTGGGATATTCGTATTCAACGGAGTACTTACATAATACTGCAGTAGCGATTTTAGTTCCCGATTTTATATCAACAGGTCAAAATGAAGTGATAGTGTACCCGAAATTGGTTGGTTCTTTTCCTGCACCCGAAATAACAGCAAAGTCTGCGGTCGCAATTGAAAGAGGTAAAGGAAGGATGTTATTTGAAAAAAGTCCTTATGAAAAATTAGCTCCGGCTTCTACCGTAAAATTAATGACTGCTCTTGTTGCCTTGGATATATATGATGTTGAAGAGGTGCTAGAAGTTCCTGAAATTTGCACTCAGGTAGAGGGTACTAAAGCATGGTTTCCTGCAGAATCTAAATTTAAAGTTAAGGACTTGATAGAAAGTATGTTAATAGGTTCGGCAGGGGATTCTTCCTGTGTTTTAGCCAATTCAAAAATAAGTGAAAAAGAATTTGTAGATAAGATGAATGAAAAGGCTGTTGAGATTGGTATGTCTTCGACTTATTTCTCAAATCCGATAGGACTTGATAATGTAAACGGAGGGCACTATTCTTCAGCTTACGACCTCTACCTTTTATCCGTTTATGCAACTGATGTTTTAGAAATAAAAGAAGCCGTTTCAAAAAAAGATTTTATACTCTCTTCAATAGGCGAAGATTACAAGGTTTATCTTCCTAACACAAACCGTCTTTTACGCGAGGTTAATAATTCAATTGGCATAAAGACAGGTACTACTTTAGGCGCCGGTGAGGTTTTGATATATGAATATGCCGATGATGTTAAGGATATTATTATTGTGGTAATGGGTAGTAAAGACAGGTTTAATGATACTAAAGAGGTTTTATACTGGTTAGATAGAAGTTACTCTTGGAATTAGCAGGGATTAAATTATTGAGCTTCTGAATCGTTGCCGGATACATATTCCCCTGTAATAGCCGGAAAATATATCACAATATCTCCTCCCTGAGAGTTTCTTGAAGAATAAGTTCCGGAAAAAACATATATTGGTTGAAGATATGTACGATAATTTGGGTTTTCATAGTATGCTAGATAAACATTATCAATAAATATTTTATCAACTTGAACAGGTGAGTAGTTTTCAAAAGGATTAAAGTCTCTGGGTACGATGCTTGTAATAACTCCATTCCCCTCTCTTACCATCTTCCAAGCTTCGTTAACTGTTATTATTGGGTATGTTGCTTTTGACACAGTATCAATCTCCCAATAATCCGCTTCAACTAAGGGGTTATTTAAGGGGTCAGATTTATTACCACGGGGAGGATTTCTTACAACAACTCTTAATAATCCTTTTGACGAATCGGGGCCTAATATTGGATATTTATCTATTGATCTATAAAAATCTACCAAAGCTATTTGAGCAGATCTTGGGTATTCGGTATATTGAACCCTTGTTCCGGCATAGTAACCAAGTTTAACTGTTTGTGTACCTGTTGTATATAAATCATCGTTAAATCTGAATATTGATAATAATAGGTTTTTTGATATCTCTATAGCAGATTCTTCATTTATTGACCCCGGTTCAAAGTTTGAGCTTTTTCCATTTAAATTTGTATTTAGAACAACTTTCCTACTGTTAACATCTATTGTTAAGTTACTTGATGTTGCGGAGTTTCTCCACTTATAAACGGTTCCCTTTAAATCAGATAACAAATCTTTTTGAGTAAAACCCAGTTTTTCAGCGTCTGCTATAGCATTATTACCTGCCAGGTAGGAATATTGCTGAGGTTTAAATTTATACACCGTCATTTTATCGGGTAGGAATTGAGGTAATTTTGCGTTAGGTGTATCCAGAATTATTTCCATCATTTGTTGGTTAGATATCCTTTTTTGGATAAACTCGAGTTGCTCCATTTGGCCATATATTGGGTTTGGTGGAATACTCCTTACAAATATCAGTCTTATCAATGCAATTGAGCCGGGAAATATTATTAAAGTTACAATATAGTAAGAGCCTACAAATAAAAATAGATATTTGAAAACCTTTTTAACATAGATAGCAGTTTTAGTTAGATTCATCGATTTAATTTTAGCAGATACATCAAATTATTCCGAGAAGATAGTTTTGTATAAAATTTTTAGTACTAAGGCTAATAATTTCGTGATAAAATCCAAGATATGAAGATAAGAACAAGAATGGCGCCCAGTCCCACAGGAGAGCTTCATGTGGGAGGTTTAAGAACCCTACTATACGATTATGCTTTGGCAAAGAATTCAGGAGGAGAATTTATTCTAAGAGTTGAGGATACTGATCAGGAAAGATATGTTGAAGGTTCAGTTGAAAGAATGTTAAAGACTATACGAGATTACGGATTAAATTGGGATGAGGGTCCCGAGGTCGGTGGTCCTCACGACCCCTATTTTCAATCACAAAGATTAGATATTTATAAAAAATACGCTCTTGAATTAATAGATAAAGGTAATGCTTACTACTGTTTTTGTGACCAGGAAAGATTGGAGAATTTAAGGAAAGAGCAGAGGGGTAAAGGTATGGTAACAAGATATGACAAGTTTTGTTTGGGTTTAAGTAGAGAGGACGTAGAAGAAAATTTGAAAAAAGGAAAACCTTACGTTATTAGGTTAAATGTTCCTGCAAATGAGAGTATTGATTTTGAGGATATGGTACTGGGTAACTTGTCTTTTCCATCCGATGATATTGATGATCAGGTTTTGATAAAATCAGACGGATTTCCCACATACCATATGGCAGTTGTGGTTGATGACCATCTTATGGGAATAACCCACGTATTACGAGGTAGGGAATGGCTACCTTCTACCCCTAAGCATGTTTTACTTTACAAATATTTTGGTTGGGAAGTGCCTAAATTTGTTCATTTACCGTTATTAAGAGAGTCCGACAGTACTAAAAAATTGTCAAAAAGAACAGGGTCGGTAAACGCATCAGACTTTTTAGCAGAAGGATATTTACCCGAGGCGGTATTGAATTTTATTATGTTTTTAGGATGGAACCCCGGGACAGAGAGAGAAGTATATTCTCTGCAGGATTTTGTAAAAGATTTTTCAATTGAAAAGATACAAAAATCCGAAATGGCCGCTTTTGATAGACAAAAACTTCTGTGGTTCAACGGTCTTTATATTAGAAATATTTCGTTAGAGGATTTGTGGAGTAGGATTGAAAAATGGAATCAAGAATATCTAAAGAAACCTATTTTTGATAAATCTACAAAGGAATACAATCTCAAAGTATTAGAGCTTGTTAGAGAACGTATGAAGAAGCTTTCTGAGTTTAACGACCTCGTCTCATATTTTTATGAAAGACCCAAAGTAGATAAAAAATTGGTTGAAAAATTCACCGGAAATATTGAAAAGGCCCAAGAAATAATTAAGAATTATTTAAACATCTACGAAAATATTTCTAATGAAAATTGGAATATTGGATACCTTGATGAGCTATCTCATGAGGCTCTTGAAAAATTTTCATATAAGCCAAAAGAAGCCTTTATGACAATAAGATATGTTGTGACAGGTTGCGAATCTACCCCACCTTTGTTTGATGTTTTAGGACTTGTCGGAAAAAAAGAGACGATAGAAAGAATGAAGAAATTCTAGCTATTATAACGTCGTAAAATCTAGAGATTTACTATCCTTTTCTCTATTCTTAATAGAATATTGTAGTTGATAAAAAATCCAACACTGATAAAATCAAATTAACAAATTTTTATAGGAGGCAAAAAATGGCAGCAAAAACATCCTCAAAGTCTAAAGAAATTAAAGATAAAGATCCCGTTCAGAAAGGCAAGGACCTTGCTTTAAAAACGGCTATTGACCAGATAGAAAAAAATTTTGGAAAAGGGTCAATAATGAAGCTTGGCGGAAGCGTCGGCGAGAGATCTATCCCGGTTATACCAACCGGTTGTATCGCTCTTGACATTGCACTTGGGGCAGGTGGTGTTCCCCGTGGAAGAATAGTAGAGATATTTGGTCCCGAATCTTCCGGTAAAACCACATTAGTTCAACACATTATTGCAGAAACTCAAAAATTAGGTGGGACTGCCGCTTTAATAGATGCAGAAAACGCCTTCGATCCCTCGTATGCAGAAAAGACAGGTGTTGATGTTGAAAATCTTTTAGTTTCCCAGCCTGATACAGGTGAGCAAGCTTTGGATATTGCCGAAACTTTAATAAGGTCTAACGCAGTTGATTTAGTGGCAATAGATTCGGTTGCGGCACTAGTGCCTCGGGCGGAGATTGAAGGTGATATTGGTGATAGCCACGTAGCTATGCAGGCTAGATTGATGAGCCAAGCGCTGAGAAGATTGAGTGGTGCTATAAGTAGGTCCAAGTGTACGGTAATTTTCACAAATCAATTGAGGTCAATGATAGGTGTGATGTTTGGAAATCCCGAAACTACAGCAGGTGGAAAAGCTTTAAAATACTATGCTTCAGTTAGGATAGACATAAGAAAAATCGGAAGTTTAAAAAAGGGTGACGAGTTTTATGGTATCAGGGCTAGAGCAAAAGTTGTAAAAAATAAAGTAGCCCCACCATTCAGATCAGCGGAATTCGATATTCTTTTTAATGAGGGAATAAGTAAGGAAGGTAATTTAATAGATGTAGGCGTTGATTTGGATATTATAAAGAAAAGCGGTTCCTGGTTTGAGTATGATGGGGAGAAAATTGGTCAAGGTAAGGATGCGGTAAGACAATATCTAAAAGAAAATCCAAAAATAAGTGCGGATATAGAAAAAGGTATAAGAACTGCAGTCAGACAGAAAAGTGAAATACCATTGAACATTGGGACCGAGGAAACAGAAAAAACGTCCTCACAAGACACTTCCGAGTAGTAAAATAATAGTAATGGAAATAAATAAAAAAGAAGAAGTTTACTCAAAAGTTTATGTGAAGGTATTGAACTTTTTGTCTTTTAGTCCAAGAAGTAGAAAAGAGGTTTTGGAAAGAATAGACAAATATTTCTCAAAAATAAATTTCCCGTCAAGGGAAAAGGATGAAATTAAAAAAGATATCATATCCAATCTGAAGAAAGATGGTTATCTAAAAGAATCAAATGACAGGGACTTCTCTATCTTATACATTGAGGGTTTAAAGAAATCGCGGAAACCTTTTAACAGTTTAAGAATATCTCAATTTCTATCAAAAAAAGGAATTTCTAAGGATTTAATAAATGAGTTGGTGAGAGATTTGGATCAGGATTCAATTTATGAAAGTGTGCTTAAGGATGCGCAAAAGAAGCTTAGGATTTTAAAAAGTGGGGATGCTTATTCAAAAAAAAGAAAGTTAATTAGTTACCTTTATAGAAAGGGTTATCCCTACGATGTCGTTAAATCGGTAGTTGACACTTTAACCTAGTTGCAATAGAATCTGAGTGTGGAGTTTGCTATGAAAAAAGATCTTTCGTTTACAAATATGAATATTTTTTGTTTTTATAACGATATAAATCGGGTGTAAACACCTTTTTTAAGCAATTCCCAAATAATTTATTTAAACCTTAATGCTAGGTTGATTTTATGGTTAATATGGAGGTAACTGAATATGGAAATAATATATATCGTTCTTATTGTAACGGCCTTTCTGGGTATATCCGGAGGCTACGTTTTTTATTCTAAAAGAAAGGATTCCCCTCAAGAAAATAATAAGGAATCCCCTAAACCTGCAGAGCAGGAAAAGAAATCCCCTGCAGTTCAGATTGATGTGGACAAAGAATCTGTAGTAATAGAAGCCAGATCTAAGGCAAAGGATATCGTCTTTGAAGCAAAAGAATCAGCTTTGGATATTCAATCAAAAGCTCAGGACCAAGCACGTAAGATAAAAGAGGAAGCTTTGGAAGCTGAGAGAAAAGCTGCATTATTTAAAGCTCAAGTTGATGCGAAAGCTAAAGAATTGGAATCTAAAGCAAAAAGTTTAGTTTCAATCAAAGAGAACTTAGAAAAGAAACAGGAAGAAATTGAAAATTTTCACAAAAAACAACAGGAAGAGATAGAGAAAATAGCTTCTATGTCAAAGGAAGAGGCTAGAGAAATAATTCTTAAGAATTTGGATAAGAATTTAGTAGAGGAAAAGGGGAAAAGAATACGTGAGAAAGAAGAGGAAATTAGAAAAGAATCTGAAGAAATGGCCAAGCAAATACTTATGGAGGCATTGGAGTTTGGTTCTACCGATATAGTTATTGAGCATTCTACATCAAAAGTAAAACTTCCTGACGAAGAGTTAAAAGGAAGGATTATCGGAAAAGAAGGTAGAAATATTAGAACCTTTGAAGAACTTACAGGTGCTGATCTAGATCTTGATTCTTCCCCCGGTGATATTATTGTTTCCTGTTTTGATTCTGTTAGAAGAGCTGTTGCTACTGCCGCATTAGAAAGATTAGTTGCAGACGGTAGGATTCAACCTGCGAGAATTGAGGAAATAGTTGATCAAACCAAAAAAGAGATGGATAGTATTATGTACAAAGCGGGAGATAGTTTGTGTCATAAATTAGGTTTATACAATATTCCCAGAGAACTTATTCAAATACTCGGAAGATTTAAATACAGATTTTCTTATGGTCAGAACATGTTGGAGCACACTATGGAGACTGCAAGAATTGGGGTGTACATTGCCGAGGAAATTGGAGCTGACATTGAAACAGTAAAACTCGGTTGTGTTTTTCATGATATAGGAAAAGTATTGACCGACCAGGATGGTTCTCATGTCGAACTTGGGGTGGAACTGCTTAGAAAATATAAAATACCTGAAGAAGCAATAAAATGTGTTGGTGAACATCATGACGATAGACAATCTACAATAGAATCGGCTATAGTGACTTTAGCTGATCATGTAAGCGGAGCAAGACCGGGTTCCCGAGGCGAGGATTATGAATCTTACGTAAAAAGACTTAAAGATCTTGAGGAAGCGGCAATGTCCTTTGATGGTGTTGAGAAAGCATACGCAGTATCGGCCGGGAGAGAAGTTAGGGTATTTGTTAAACCTGAAAAAGTAGATGATTATTCTACGGCTCTATTGGCAAAAGATATCGCTAGAAAAATAGAGCTTGAACAGAACTACCCGGGTGTAGTAAAAGTAATAGTAATAAGAGAGACTAGAGTTTCTGAGACCGCTAAATAAATTTTTCTGATTAATAATCAGAAAAGGAGGTGAAAAATGTATTACATTTTAGCTGCTACTTTTGCGCTTTTGATATTTGTTTTGTTTATAAAAGCTTTGGGAGCTGTTCTAAGGGGAATACTGACCACTGTATTTTTAATTATAATAGTTGTTTCGGTGATAATTATGTTTAAATCCTTAAATGAGCCCGTGGAACTGTTCGGTCTTTACCGAGTAGAAAATTTTGAAATTACAAAACACTTTGAGTAATTTTTTAATAATATGAAAATACTTTACGTTGGAGAAATTGTAGCAAAGCCCGGTAGGGAAATTGTTGCGAAGTTTTTACCTGAGATAATTAAAGAGCATAAAGTTGATATTGTTTTTGCAAATTGCGAAAATTTATCCGGAGGCAGAGGTATCACCGAAGATAAAATAGAGCAGATGAGGATCGTGGGTATAGACTACTTCACAAGCGGGGAGCACATTTTTCACCAAAGAGGCCTAGAAGATTTTATAGACAACGTGCCCGTTGTAAGGCCTGCAAATTATCCTGAAGGCACTATCGGTGAAGGCTACAAAATTATTGAGACGGGAAAAAACGGAAAAATACTTTTGATAAATTTAATTGGTTTAACTTCGATTGGTGGAAAGAATGCTTTTTGTGATAATCCTTTTCATAAAATAGATGAGATTTTGGAAAAAACAAAAGATGAAAATGTAGATGCGAGGATTGTTGATTTTCATGCGGAAGCTACGAGCGAGAAGTATTCTATGGGTTTTTATCTTGATGGTAGGGTAGATGCAGTAATAGGTACCCACACCCATGTTCCGACATGCGATAATATGGTTTTACCCAAAGGAACATTGTATGTTACTGATGTAGGCATGTGTGGTGCAATAGACTCCTCACTGGGTGTAAAGGCTGATATAACAATAAAAATGTTCTTAACGGCCATGAATCAACGTTTCGAGTGGGAAAGTGCTGGTAGAAAAGCTTTTCGAAGTGTATTATTAGATTTACAAGCAAAATCAATTGCTAGGATAGATAAAATATTATAAGTTGCCTGACCAGGCAGCAATTTAATTCCGAGAGGGGGTGTTAATAAATGACAAAAATAGATTTAATCGCAAAAGTTGCAGATGTTGCAGGGATGACAAAAGTCGATGCAACAAAAGCTGTTGACGCAATCTCAGCTTCAATCGAAAAATCCCTATCAAAAGGTGAAAAAGTAACATGGACAGGATTCGGTACATTTGAAGTAAGATCCAGAGCCGCAAGAATGGGAAGAAACCCTCAGACAGGAGCACCTCTACACATCGCAGCAAGCAAAACCCCAGCTTTCAAAGCAGGTAAAAGCTTAAAGGATGCTGTCAAATAAGTGATTTGATATTTGTACAACGTTGTACAACAAGAAGCTCCCTCGCCGAAGCTTTAGCGTAGGCGGGGAGCTTCTACGTTCGTTATACTTTTTCGTTAGTATTTAAATTTTCAAATAATGATATACTTCTAAGCCTTTATATTTTAAAGATTTTTAACAAAGTGATAAAATAACACCCGTATGGCAACCGCAAAAGATTATTATGAAATATTGGGAGTGAAAAAAGAATCCACTCTCGATGAAATAAAAAAATCATACCGAAAGCTCGCAAGAGAGCATCATCCTGATATGGTAAAAGAGAGTGATAAATCTAATGCCGAAAAAAGGTTTAAGGAAATAAACGAGGCCTATCAGGTTCTAAGTGATCCCCAGAAAAGAAAAATGTATGACCAATTCGGCACTGTGGGTTCGGATTTTGGCCCTGAAGGTTTTTCAGGTTCTTCGCAAGGTGGTCAGTGGGGTCCTTTCAGTTATACCTACTCAAGCTCGGGCGGGAATCCATTTAGTGAGAACGGGGAGTTTGACCCCTTTGATATTTTCGAAGATTTTTTCGGCTTCAGAGGTTTTGGTTCAAGAAGACCTAGAAAAGGTAAAAACCTATATTATGAAATGAGGCTGGAGTTTAGGGATATTATTTTTGGGATTGAAAGGGAGATTAATGTTGAGAGTGGAAAGGTTAAAGTAAAAATACCTGCCGGAATGAGAGATGGTATGGAAATCAAATTCTCAGGCAAGGGTATGCCCGGTCCCGACGGTGCCCCTA
>JAHYJU010000005.1 GCA_019428825.1 Patescibacteria group bacterium
TCATACCTCTAGAAACCTCTTGTCATGTTTTAATTTTTTATAATTTAAATAAAAACCCTGCATTTTTAAACTCCAGCTATTTTATTGCTATAATTTATCAATGAGTGTTGTTTCAGATGTATCAAACAAAATAGAAAAGAAATTTCATATTTCAAATGATTTTAAAGATCTAAACACAACAAAAGTACTATCAGAAGCAGATAAAAACTCACTACCCTCCATTAGTTTCTTTTCTCTTCTGGTATCAGCAACAGCTATATGTTCTTTGGGTTTACTGATCAACTCTCCCGCAGTAATAATTGGGGGTATGTTGATATCCCCGCTCATGTGGCCATTAATGAAGATTTCTCTTGGTGTTGCAACTGAAAATAGAAAAAAGCTTATCTATGCAATTAAATTTTTAGCTTTAATAATCTTATTATCAATCCTGAGTTCGTTTTTAATAACCCTACTATCCCCGATAAAAATTATTAATCAGGAGATATTATCAAGGACTAACCCCACGCTTTTAGATTTAGTAATCGCTTTATTAGCAGGATTTGTAGCTTCTCTAGCTCTAATGAAAGATAGTGTCTCGGATAGAATAGCAGGTGTTGCAATAACTACATCATTAACCCCACCACTTTGTGTATCAGGCATCGGACTTGCCTTAAAGGATTTTCAAACCGCTACCGGAGGATTCATTCTATTTTTCGCAAATATGATATCTATAATATTTATATCCACCCTTATATTCAGTTACTCCGGGTTCAAAAATAAACCCAGTAGTGAAATTAGGAAAAAAGGTATTATGGTAGTTACATTAGTTCTTTTTTTAACCTCAATACCCCTTATTTACTACCTAAGACAGTACACTTTTCAGTACAGGACATATGAAGATAGTTTTGAAGTAATTAAGGAGGTTTTATTAGAAAAATCAGATCAGATTGTTGTAAAAAATGTTAGGACCGAAATAAAAAAACCTTTAGGAGAGAGAACTGTTTTTATAGAAGCTGATATCATTATTCCCGAAGGTGTGAGTATAGATTATCGTCAGCAAGATAGCATAATCAGTGCTTTAGAGAATAAACTAAACAGCAATGTTAACGTTTCTTTAAATATTCAAAGGTCTATTTCAATAGACACCGAAGAGGAGCACATATACCGAAGTACTGTACTTAGTATCAAAGAGAAGTTTTCAGAAGAGTTGTCAAAGGTAAATCCAAGTGCAATTATAAGCTCAATTGATGTTCAGGAAAAAAATCAGGTATGGGAAATTAATTCAACATTAAGAATAAATCCCGACCAAATAATATCTGAACAACAGTTAGATGCGCTTGAAAAAGACATCGGAGATAACTTAGGGTTGTTAATTAAAATTAATTTGACTATGGTTCCGACCGTAGATTTATCAAGTATTCAGAAAGATGTTCCTACGAGATTGGAAAGTGATATTAGAAGAATAATTGAAAAAACTCATACGAACTCCATAATAAATTCTATTAACCTCGAGTTACTTCCTGCAGAATCGGATTCTACTGATAAAGATAGTGATGTTAATGATGAAAAGATAATTGCGATGGTAGATATTTCTTTACCTCTTGAGGAGAATTTAGATAATATTTCAATAATTGGTGAAAAAGAAATTTTAGAAAGTAGTTACAACGTAGATATTGAGTTAGTTATAAATGTTTCTAAATTTACCCAATTAACTTTTTAGAATCAGAAGATTAAAGATTAAACATTATTATTGCTGTTAAGTTTTTTTATAGAGCAGTACCACCCCGAAGCAACGGATTGGACTTGTAGAGGAATCACGGTCTCCTTATATATTGATAGAATCTCTTCCTTTTTGTCCGGAAACAAGTCCTGAATATTTAAATTCTTAATTATTAGACTTGTTTCCTGAATGTATGATTTTATATCCTCAAATTCAATCGAATCAAAATCCTTCATTTCTTCTAACAAAATTTTTCTGGTTTTTCTTTCCAACCAAAGGTGGCACCTTAGATTTTTAAAAGAAGATTTGATATCACCCCTAACTCTCCAATCAAAAAGATGCGCGGGTTCTAAACAATCGACAAGAAAATGAGCAAACCAGGACATAGCAAAAGGCTTTGCTCGACCTTTTTTCGTTCTATTTTTCATTTTTCCATAAAACTTTTCACATTTATCTGCTCCCTGGCTGTGGGTATCTGTATTAAGGTGGTTAAATTTTTCAAAACCCTTTATATGTTTAAAAAAATGAAGTGTATCGGGACTCAAAAACCCGTCAAAAAACCTAATATATCTGTAACTTGGAAAATTTCCATTATTAATGTAGGGTTTTACCATTCTGTAGGCTTCTTTTGAAATTCTTTTGTGTTGTTTTAAATGCGACATTTAATATATTTTACATCCAAATATCATTATTAGGGTAGCTTAATATAGCCTCAACATGCTGGAATTTTAATTATAATATGATAAAAATAACGGGCCTTTATATTAATTTTATGTTTAATATATTAAGTCGAAAAAATAAAGATACGATAAAAATTGCAATAGTATTTTCTATATTTTTACTCTCAGGTTTTTTTGCAATTCTTTCCTACAGAATTAAAAAAAATGAAATTAAGATTGTAGTTAACCCATTACAGAGGGAGTCCCACACAGACATAACAGTACCGAAAGAGGAACCTATTCCGGAACCCGAAGCTTTTGTTGAATTAACTATTCCCTATTTAAGAGACAGAAAATATGAAAGTAAGATAGGGGAGCTTACATATTTAGATGAAAGCGATGAATATTACAGCTATCTGACAAGTTACGATTCAGATGGTTTAAAAATTAATGGTTTGTTGACCATACCTAAAGAAGCGGGATCTCAATCCGGGTGGCCGGGGATTGTATTTGTTCACGGATATATCCCACCCGATAGTTATAAAACTACGGAAAATTATTCTTCTTATGTAGATTATTTAGCTAAAAATGGTTTTGTTGTTTTTAAAATAGATTTACGGGGTCATGGAGAATCAGAGGGAGAACCCGGAGGAGCTTACTATTCTTCGGATTATGTAGTGGATATATTAAATGCATACAGCGCCTTGCAATCATCAGATTTTGTAGATAAAGATAATATCGGGCTTTGGGGTCACAGTATGGGTGGAAACGTGGTTTTTAGATCTTTTGTGGCTAAACAAGACATAAAAGCAGTGTCAATTTGGGCGGGTGCCGTTTATACATATGAAGATTTTCAAGAATATAGTATTAGTGATGGCAGCTACAGACCACCGTCAGAGGAATCTGAGTCAAGAAAGAAAAGAAATGAACTATTTGAAACTTACGGGACTTTTAATTCTGAGAATGATTTTTGGAAAAAAGTTGTGCCAACAAATTTTCTTGAAGGTATAGGTGGGGTTGTACAATTAAATCATTCAGTTGATGATCCTGTTGTGAGTGTGCGTTATGCAAGAAACTTAAGTAGTATTTTAATGAGTACAAACATTAAGTACGAAGTGAATGAGTATCCATCGGGAGGTCATAACATTACAGGGGACACTTTTAATCAGGCAATGCAAGACACAGTAGATTTTTTTAAAGAACATCTTGTTAATTAATTTTTAAGGTATTGAATCTTAGGATATAATCCAAACACAATGAAACGTTGGATAATAATATTTTTTATATTTTCGCTAATACTTTCAGGGGGGATTCTATATTACACATTAAACAAAAGACCTCCTGTAGAAACTAAATTTGTTCAAAATGTTAGAGATGGGGAATTTGAGCAACCGCAGGTGGGTTCTGAACAGGATGTTGAATATAGCACGGACGAAGTTATTCAGGAAAAAAGAGTAGAAATAAAAGAACCCGGTATGTCTGCATTTTTGGAGAACAACTACCACATTTATCAAACTTTCAATAACTGCGGTCCAGCTACTTTATCTATGGCACTCGCATGGTATGGTGTAAACGTTTCACAAGTAGAACTTGGGAATAAGATGCGCCCTTATCAACATCCTACAGGTAATAATGACGATAAAACAATATTTACACATGAGTTTGTTGATTGGGCAAATGAATATGGGATAGAAGGGGTTAGTAGGGTAAATGGAGATATATATCTTCTAAAGAAATTTATTGCAAATGGTTTTCCTGTAGTAGTAAAAACATGGTTAAAACAACACGAGGATATCGGACATTTTAGATTTGTTACAGGTTATGACGAAGAAAAGGATCTGGTTTATTTTGACGATTCTTATGACGGTCCTAATAAAAAAATGAAATACTTCGATTTTCTATCCTTATGGCAACCATTTAACTATAATTATATTGTCCTTTATCCTCAAGACAGTGAGCTCCTTGTGAAGGAAATTATTGGTCAGGATTGGGCTGAGGAAAATGCTTGGAAAAATGCCCTAAGTAGGGCAGAGAAGGAAAATGAAAAAGATCCTAATAATATTTATCCCATTTTTAACATGTCCACATCTTCTTATCACTTAGGTGATTATGAGAGGTCCGTAAAAGAATTTGAAAAAGTAGAAAGCAGATTACCCAGAAGAATGCTCTGGTACCAAATAGAACCGATTAGGGCCTACAAAGAGCTAGGAGATTACGATAGAGTTTTTAAAATAATTGAAAATATTTTGGAAAATGGAAACAGGGCATTTTCCGAGCTTTATATTATTAGACGGAATATTTACCTTGAACAAGGATTGGGGGAAAAAGCCATGGTAGAGTATGAGCTCGCTAAAAAATATAATGTAAATATAGATGAGTTTGGTACAAACATCTCCAATCCTTGGCAATAACGAATATTTTATTACAAGTTATTGACACAGATAAAATTAAACCCGATACTTTATTTATTAATGCCCGAATATTTATTTTTAAAGAATAATCTAATAAGTTTTTATTAACTTCTTAAAGCCGCTAACCAGCGGTTTTTTTAATTCTTTAATAAAGGGGCAAAAATAGGAAGGGTGGAAAAAGTACTGTTTGAATTTATCGGGACCGGACTCCCGTTTTTTGTGGGGAAGTTGAATGTTAATTGACAATACCTTTTTTAGGTTGATTAGCATTCTCTTCCCCGGTTTTTATGCATATAAATAGAAAAAAGGCTAAGAGAAGCTTGGCTTGGGTATAGTTGGTTTAATGATTGCTCATTTACCGGACTCCCTTGCGTCTGCTTTATTTCTCTTAGCCTAATTACGGTGCTTTTGACTTCTTTTCTGACTTTCTAAGTAAGTTTTATCGGGTTACCTTGCGGGTATCCTTTAAAAAAATCCTTATTTTATATTCGTCCACATTACCAATAATGGGGAGAGTGTTTAGTTCTCATTTATGGTCGAATCAAACTTTTTTAAAGCTGTAGCATTTTATTGCGTAAGCTAGTTTGCGATTACTTTTAGAGAGATTTTCTCAGGTTGTAACCGGAAGGTCAGTTTAATATGCGGTTGGTAAGTTTTTACACAAACTTTCCGTTCCTGTTTTAAAGTTTTTAAGTCTTGGTGTAGACCTCGAAACTTTTATCTTCGGAAGCTATTTATCAGAGCTGATTTTGCCCTGTAGCCATATTTTTTTAGTTGTCAAAAGCGCGTGGGGATTAATCTACTCTTATTTAATTTATTGTCAAGTGTTTTTGATTTTCTATTTTCTTATGAAAAAACCGGCATACCCTCTTGATAACAAGATAAGTTTACCGGTATTATATATTTACTGACCCATTTGTTCTAAGATTTCCTGTAAGGCATTTCCTTCAGGCTTAGTGGAGAGAACATCTTCGTATGGAACCAAAAGTAGAGGTAAGCAGATTTTTTCTTCATCACCCTTATTCACATAAATATCATCTATATTTTCAATTGGAGCTCCAAAGCCAATTAAAATACTGAGGTCTTTCATAAGGTCCTGATCATTTACGCAGATCCCATAAGGCCAAAGTATTGAGTAGACATTTAACTCCAGCTCATCGAAGATCTCATTTTTTGATATCTCTATGTCTGTTTTGATATATGAGGTATTGTAGTCTGAAAAATTAGAGCGGCTTTCAGAGTTTGTTCCAAATGAATAAAAACCTGAAATCTTTGCTTCCCTAAATGCTTCCCAGCACATGTTTTCTAAACATGCAGAGTTTTCTTCAGGATTTAAGGAATTAGTCCATATATACAGCTGAAGGTGAGGCCTATAATCGTATGTATTTTCTAACTCGGTAAATCTAGATGTAACATCATTTATGGTTTTTCTTGAGTAAACACCCCCGTCTGCTACTAGTACAATAGACCTAAGTGGAAGCTCTACCATTCCGGTGACAAAACCTCTAAGCTCGTGGATAGTAACAAAGTGAAAGTCATTATCCATTAAGTACTCTATTTCTTCAAAGAAGTTATAGTCTAGGTTTCTCCCATCAAATTTTAACACCGTTATTCTCTCAGCATTTCCATAGGATTCTATCCTTCTGGAAAGTTCTTTCCAATAGTAATCGGAAATATAGTAAACTTCGTAATAGTTATACTCTGACATAAAATCAGAAATTCTATCTATAGCAAAATCATATTTTTCCGGTGTTTGAGAAGGTTTCGGTGTCTTTGTCGAAGTTGGTCTTACAGTTACAGTTATAGAGGGGTAGATATATTCAAGTGCTCTAAAATTTTGTAATTCATTTTCAGGCGTTGTTGATTTCTCTTCTTTTGTACTCGTTTGGGAGTTTGATAATGAAGGGAAATAATCTGCACTGGAACACGAAACCAAAAGTAAAAATAAAAATGCTAGACATATCTTTTTCATTATCATATCCTTTTCTATTTGGTTATTAAGGTACAAATACGGTCAGTTTTTTGAATTGTACCATAGGTCAAAATACTCTGATAAAATAAATTTATGCATAAATCAAAAATACTACTAGCACAGTTTGTTACCCATGACGTAAGGAGATTTATATTAGAAAAACCTCAAAATTATAAAATACAGCCTGGAAGTGCTACTGAAATCTCCATTGATGCTGAAGGTTTTGAACATGAAAAAAGACCTTTCACATTTACTTCTTTTGATAAAGACGAGGTTTTGGAGTTTACAATAAAAAGATATGATAGTCACAATGGTGTTACAAAAAAATTACACTCCCTTAACCCTGGCGATAGTTTATTACTTGATGACCCTTTTGACACCATAAAATATAGTAGTAGGGGAGTGTTTATTGCGGGAGGTGCGGGAATTACCCCCTTTATACCGATATTAAGGGATTTAAGAAGAAAAAATGAGATAGAGGGTAATTGTCTTCTATTTTCTAATAAAACTCATAAAGATATAATTTTAGAGAAAGAATTTAAAGATATATTTTCAAATTTTTCTGAAAATCTCATTTTTACCCTAACCGATGAGAATAATCCCAACTACGAAAATAAGAAAATTGACAAAGATTTCCTCTTGGATAAGATTAACGACTTTTCACAAAAATTCTATATTTGTGGGCCTCCAAAAATGGGTGAGGAAATTAATAATATTTTAAAAGACCTTGGCGCAGATGTAGAGAATATAGTTTTTGAATAAATTATTTCTTAGGAGGAAGAGGTAAAAATATACTGGTTTTTTTAGCGTATTTTTTGAATTCGGGGTCATTTTCATATTTCTTTTCTAAAAGAGGTACTCCTGAAACCTTAAGTATCAGGTAAGTAATTGTAACAGGACTGATTATGGTTATTGCCCAAAGATTAGTTCCTATCGATATTAAAAAAATTCCCCACCACATAGTTACTTCTCCAAAATAGTTGGGATGACGGGAGTATTTCCACAATCCTTCGTCCATTATTTTTTTACCCTTTCCTTTTTTTGTTTTGATAAATTGTTTTAACTGATAATCAGCTACGGATTCAAAAATAAAACCGAATATCCACACACCGACGCCTAGGTAGTAGAAATGTGTGTAATTCTCAGACCCAAAAAGATTAATGATTGATATGCTTAAACTAACTAAGTACATTAAGAGCGCTTGGGGAAGGAATATATTAATGTACTCCTTAAAAGCAGAGTTATTTAATTTTTTCTTCATATCAACGTACCTTGGGTCTTCTTTTGAATTTTTAAACCTTTTATAAATATGTAAGGAAAGTCTTAACCCCCATATGAGAACTAAAAGAGTAGTAGTGATTGACATTATGTTTGAGTACTGACCCGTAATTATGGTGTGAAGTGCTACAAGAATAAATCCAAATCCCCATGCTATGTCTATAAAATCAGTTCTTTTTAATATTCTTGAAAATAGAAAACAAAGGGACATATACACTATTATTGTTAAAGGGACTGTAGCTATTATCGAAAATGTTTCGTAAGTCATGCTATTTTTGTCAATATTAGATAAGAAACTAACGAGACACTTCCGGTTAGTAAAGTTCCCCAAATTATATCAATTATAGTCACATGTAGGGGCCAGTCTCTCATCGTGGCCAGATTAGTTAGGTCGTATGTGGAGTAGGCGATAAATCCAAGAAAAGCTCCCAGCTGAAGTGCTGTTATCGGGGATTTTTCTTTTAATGCAGGATTGATTGCAAAAACAATAATTCCAAAAACATAAAAAATATAGAAAATAAGAGCTGCCAAAAGATTAGGTTTATCGCTTAACAGATGACCGATGGTTTTGGAATAGAGATTTTTAGCTATGATACCCAACCATACCGCATCTATTCCTAAGAAAACTAGAAAAGTAACTATAAATTTACCTAATAAAGTACCCACGTAAATATATTACCACCTTTTCTACAATTCGTTAACAAATTCAGCAACATATTTAGCAACGTTATCAAAGCTTTCCTCTGTAATATCTTTACTCATTAAACATAGTAATAAATCCTTGTTTTCACCTTTTATTACTCCACAGTCGTGGTACATTCCTTCCATAATTCCAACTTTGTGATAAAAAGTTAGTGATTGTTCTAGATAGGGGTTTATTTTAGTATCATATGAAGTTGGATACATGAAACTTAAAAGTAGTTTAACTGATTCTTCGTTTATCCATTTTTTATAAAATATACCTTCAAAAGTTTGGGAACATTTTTTAGGAGTTGTTACAAGCTCCTCATTAAACAAGTCAGCGTTTTTATTTCCTGTGATTTTTTTAAATTGATTATTTAAATACTCCTCACCTAGCTTTCTTTTTAACATTTTAGGAGCTGTGTTATCGGATTCAGTTAACATTAATTCTAAAAGTTTTTTTAGACTATACTCGGATTCAAACCCCGAAGTAGCTACTGTACCAAATGCGTCAAAGAAATCTTCTTTCTTGTATTCAACCGTGTCATCCCAACTTAAGTCTCCTTTTTCAACATCTCTTGCCACAATGTATGCTAAAGGAATTTTAAAAAGAGATAGGGGATAGAACTGTTCATCGGGATTAAGTTCATATTCTTCGTCAGTAAGCATGTTTTTTATATATAATCCGTATACTCCCTGTTCGTTGTTTATTTTATCTGAAAGTATTTGAAATTCGTCATTCACCGGAGTATCGATTTCAGGAGTTTTATCAATTAAAGGCTCGTTTTTTAATACTTTGAACACAGGATCACGTTCGGTTTCCGGAGTTGTCTCGTTTTTGAAAAGAAAAAATAGAACCAGGATAGAGAGCGCGATGGGAATCAATATTTTTATAGATCCTTTTTGCATGCTTGTATTTTATATGATTTTGATTAAATGTTAAAATAAAAATAGAATTGTTAGAAAAATTTTGGGCGATTAGCTCAGTCGGTTAGAGCATTCGGTTTTAGAAAATTTGGGTCCGTAGCTCCTGTTGGAGTGAAGCGACAACCGAATCTAGCTATATGAAGTAAATAGAGATTAGGGAAGTGAGCTTTAGGCGAAGAATAAGGTTGAATATTAAGCTGAAATTAGTTAAGGTAAGCTAGATTGGTGTAGAGCGCCCGGTTTTAAAAAAATTTTGGGTGGTTAGCTCAGTTGGTTAGAGCATTCGGTTTACATCCGAAAGGTCATAGGTTCGAATCCTATACCACCCACCAAAATTTCGCTCGCGAACGAAGTGAGCGTACATCCGAAAGGTCATAGGTTCGAATCCTATACCACCCACCAAAATTTCGCTCGCGAACGGAGTGAGCGTACAAATATATCATGTTTTTAATTATTGATTTTTAGTTTATTATTTGAAATATGTATAGAACTACAGAGATACCAAAAAATTCTGAGTTAATAATAAAAGAATACGATTCTAAAAGCATTGCTAATGCCAATCACCCTGAAAGAAATGAAGATGACCATTTAGAATATCCAGAGAGACGCTTGTTTGGAGTGTTTGATGGGGTTGGTGGTTTTAAAGGTGGGGAGGTGGCATCAAAAACTGCTAAATCTGCGGCTTTAGAGACTTTTGGGAACATGGATAGCTTTTTAAAAAACCCAAGCTTAAACGAGTGTTTTCTTTTCGCTAAAAAAGCCACTCAATGGATGAATAACAGAGTACTTGAAAAGAAGGAGCAAGACCCTAGTTTAGTAAGAATGGCTACTACATCAAGTATTGCAAAAATTATTAATACCAGTGACCATGGAGAAGTAATGTTGATGGTAAACGTAGGAGATTCTAGAATTTATAGTTATAGAGAAGGTAGGATACCTCCACTAGAGCTTCATACTTTGGATGATGGTGTGGTTAAAGCTGGTTATGGAGTAGGATTTGAAGCACTTAGTATGCAAAATAAATTAGATAACTATACAGGTAACCCTTATGATGAGACTTTGGAAAACCTATACAAAAGGGCTAATAAGATTTCTAATGCCTTAGGCACAGTAGGAGCATACCCTAACATCTTTGCTATGAAAATTAATAAAGGAGATAAGATTATTATAACGAGTGATGGGGTACATGATAATTTAACTAAAAGAGAGATTTCAGACATTTTACATAAAAACAAGAGGCCTGGTAGAATTGCTATTAGTCTGGTAAATGGGGCTTTGCGTACTACCGGAAGAAGAAGAAAAAATGATGATATCACTGCAGTTGTTTTTGAGGTTAATTGATAAGCTGAAGAATATATTTGTTAAGAATAAAGAAAACCCGCAGTTTTTTTATTAATCTGCGGGTTTGTTTTTTGGTTTCAACTTTAATTTTAGTTGTTTATACTCCTTTACCTCCTCTTTATTTGGTGGGTATAGATTTGTATCTAAGGTTCCATCAGGTAAAGAAATGCTGATTGGATTATCACCTAAACACGTTGTTGTGTAATCACACCGTCTGCAGTTTGGACCTATGTTTTTAGGGAATGATCCTGTCTTGATTCCTTGTATAACATGGTTTATCGAGCTTTTTAAAATCTCCTGAGTTTCATCACCTTCTCCGATAACCGTAAAAAACTTATTATTTTTTAATTGGTGTATAGCAAAATACAAAGGTAACTTGCCGTGGTTATGGGCCTTATAAAGCAAGGTGTATGCCGCGGCCTGAATATCTCTTTGAAGGTCATACTGGTGTCTTATTTTCTCTTCTTCAGTTGAATCAGGAACAACTTCGTAGTCATAGTACCCGGTTTTTAGGTCAATAATGACTACCGGATTGTATCTAACATCAAGTTTATCGTTTTCAATCAAGTTAGGTCTCTTATTTTTTATTATGTCTATACTTACAGGTCTTACCTGATCGAATACACCTGTAAACTCAAATCCGGGGCTCCATGGGATAGTGTATTTTTTTTCTATAATAACTGGATCAGGCTTATCATAGCTCACTTCCCAATAATTTTTAATGCAATTGGCTCCAACACCACCAAACATATCTGCTTTGTTATTATCAACCTTCAAAAGGATTTGATCGTTTTCTATTAATGTTTTAGCCCACAGATAAAACCACGTGCTCACGGCAGACTTAACTGTTTTATAATAAAATCGTCCCGAGTGTTTATGTTTTTTGTGAAGTCCTGCTGCAAATCTATGTACCATTACTCCGCAAAGTCTTGGGTAGTCCGTTATCGGTTTTAATTTAATAACTTTTTGAACATACTTAAGATAGTATCTGTAAGGGCATTCCATGTAGGTTCTAACAGATGATTTGCTCAGTCTTGTAATTCCCGATGGGTGTGTTGATTTTAGATAGAAATCTTTCGGCTCGTAGAGGTTATACATTTTATTGATGTCATACTCCATTTTCTCCTTCTTTCTTTTTGTAAAGGTTCTTTGTTTATTATATATACCGTTTTTATTGTAAAATCAATTATGAAGTTGTTATAATAAGGAGCTTATTAACACTTTGGGGAATCGCCAGCCTACGCTATAGCTTTGGCCGGTAATATCTAAGGGTAAGGACCACTTTGATACATGAGAACCTTGCGATTGGACTCTCTATTTAGAGTCACTTTATTAGATATTTTTTGAAAATTTAGTTATATTTACTTTGTCTATTATTGGGGGATCGTCTAATGGTAAGAACCGTCTTGCTTCGCTCGAGAACCTTGCGATTAGACTCTCTATTTAGAGTCACTTTATTAGATATTTTTTGAAAATTTAGTTATATTTACTTTGTCTATTATTGGGGGATCGTCTAATGGTAGGACACCGGACTTTGAATCCGTTAATTGGGGTTCGACTCCCTGTCCCCCAGCCACGAAAACAGCCACAAGGCCTTTAGGTTTTGTGGTTGTTTTTGTTGGGACAGGGAGGAGAATGCTGAGTCACGACGGTGATGAAGCGGGGTCGACTGAGCATCAGCAGATGCGAAGGTGACCGACTCCCTGTCCCCCAGCCACAATCCTTATTTAATCTATGCTAATAAGCCCCCGATTTAATCCCAAACTGATTTTATCGAATGATATAATATAAACATGCTTCGCTTTTTAAGTATCAAAATCTTTGGGGTAAGGCTAGTCTTTCTTATTTTCCTCCTACTCTCAATAGCGATATACATACACAAAAACCAAAATCAAAATCAAAATCAATTATTAAATTTACCCATTGTTGGGAAGATTGCGATTAACTCATGTGGGTCAAGACTACCTAAACCCATCACCCTGATAAAAGATCCTGAAAACATGTATTTGATAACTTTGGATGAGGAGGTACGATTTGATAATATACTATCCGAGTCATTAGATGAAAATGAAATAACAAACTATCGAGCTCTATTCAAAAAAACTAAAGTATATTCACCCGAAGCCTATTTTATTATTGTAAAACATTCCCTTAGACTACCTGGTGTGGTAAAAGATACACTAAATGCTTGGTGGTTCGGACCTACCCAAGAAACAATTAATGTTATTGCTCATGAATATACACATTCAGCAAGATTTCCATGCTTTTATAATAGTGGTCAATGCCCCTTTTTCAGTACAAAACCTGGCAAAAATTTAAATGGGAACTATGTATCTTACAGTGTTCCAATAAATGACCAGAGTTTCTTAGAAAAAACCTCTGTCTGGATTGACAATTACTCATTGGCTTTTGAGATTGACAGAAATAGATTTTTCCGTATGAATAATGACAAGATTGTACTTTCAGAGGGCAGTGACTTCGATAAGCGTTTGGATATAATCTATTTTAATGGGAAGGAGGGGGATTTTGAACTTTTTCTGACCGAGCTTAATTCCTTTCGTAAGAATATTATTATATCAAGACAAATTGAGTGTACAGAAGTAAGTAGGGGTAAAGCTGATAGCTTATTCTACTCAAGTGCTTGGAGCAGGATTTTATATCATTTGACTGCATCACTTGAATATACTGAAATCAATAAACCCAAGACCTGGGAATATTTAGTACAAAACAAGGATTTCACCTATTTATTAAGATGGCAAGTTGAAGCAGGCTTGCAAGAAGTGAGTAGAACAGTTGTTGAGTTTAATCACGGAAAGACCACATACATAACCGATACAAACAGCCCTGAGGAGATTAATAAGAACCTTGAATTAGTAAATAAGTCCAATATATTAAATAAATTATTTGATGAATCTCTTGTTAATGATATCCCCTTAAGTCTTGACAGCATTGAAGAACTGTCTAATTATGGATTGGACTACCAAGTAATTAAATATTAAGATGTGAGAGGTAACTTTTCTAGAGATAAAAAAGCAATAATTTCTTTATACTTTCTTATTTTTATCTCATATCATCCTTAAGAATTTGATGGCTCTAGACCGACATGCTCAGCCAATCAAACTACGTCATTTTAAATAGTATTTACTTAATATATAATTATATTATGAAAAAATTTGGAATTTTCATATGTTTTCTTGTTATATACACCTTTCTATTAAAACTTCCTATTTTAAAAACAGATATTGATGGAACCAATTACTACAAAGATTATTTAGGTTTTATACATTATAGATATGCTGTCTTTTGCAGCCTTTATGGGCGCCCATGTATATATCTTGATAAACCTTTATTTGGTGTTCACATTTTATCTTTTAAAACACTCAAATATTCAGGTTTAGACTGTCTTGATTCTTATGCGAAAACAAATAGTTCAGTTTATTATCTAGGCAAAAGGCATAAACAAATATTAGACCCGCCCTCATTTGAACTAATGAACAACCATTATGCAAAAGACTCAAGAAGTGTCTATAAACTATGCGACTTGGAAGTACTAAATAATACAGTATCAAAAGATTTTGAATTAATTGGTCCGGTATGTTCCAAAGATTTACACTCAGTTTTTTGTTTTAAAAGAAAAGTAGAAAATGCCGATGCTCAGACTTTTGTACATGTACGTCGTGGTTTCTATAAAGATATTAATTACGTTTATCACTTAGGGAGGGTTTTAGATGGTATATACCCGGATACGTTTGAAATATTAGAATGGGGATACATTAGAGATGCTAATAATATTTATTACTACGATGATCGTAAATATGAACTAATAAAATTAGAAACAGTGAACACTGGTAGTTTTGAGGTTTTAACAAATGGTTACGCTAAAGATATAAATCATGTTTTTTTAAAAGGTATTGTCCAACAAAATACCAATCCCCATGATTTTACTGTATTTTAATTAAAATTGAGATTCAATAATTACAAATCAAATATTGTATCCCTGCACAAAACTACATCTAAATAACGGTATTGGGTACTACTTAAAATCAAAATCCCCGAGATAATTTCAAAGGGATTTTCCTTATTAACATTCATTAAGGAGGCAGTCTAATATATCAAGTAAGGGTTTTAACTAAATCTCAACTGTTCAATGATTACGGATTATAACCTAGAGAATGAAAACATCCTAAACATACACATTCGACCACACAGTTATCCTAAGTAATACTAATGTTAAATTTAAGATTGTAATAAGAATAAATTTGATAGAGAATCAGTTTTTTTCTACTCTTTTTTCACCTGTAATGTAAATTGTATATAATCCAGAAGTACCTTTAATCTTTAAATATCTTGTTGGATTATATTCTACGACTACAATCTCAGAGTTGTTTTTTATATCTACTGTAGAATCTATCGATAAGATGTAATCTAGTAGAGGAACTCCATTCATATAGTAACTATTAGCGTCTTTTGCCAGACCCCAAGTGAATAATTTAAATGAATTTGTATCTGCTCCTTCAATAATATTTTCTTCCCAATATACAAAATTTTTATCTCTAGCGTAGTTAGAAGAGAAACCGCTATCTTCTTCTAAAACTTCAAAGCTATTCTTATCAACTTTTATCTTTTTAAATTCTGGAATAGTGGCTATAAATAGACCCCCTTCTGAATCATCTATAAAAACTTCCCCTAGACGGTTGCGATAAAAGTAATAAGGACTACCTATTGGTTGTTTCAAAAAAACAAAATAAATATAAGCTAGTAATATTCCTAGAAAGAAACTAAAAAATACTAACAACTTTTTATTATTCATACAATTACTATACATCATTGAATCTGATGTTTACTAAATCACATACTCTTCTATGCTATCCCATTTACACTATTGAGAAGAGTAGGACTTCCAGACCGATACGTTCAGCCAAAAAAAACGGCACGAATAATAATAACAGGAAGTATATTTGCGAATCAAGAATACAACAATAGATTTTTTAAATAGTGAAGTTATTTTAAAAAAAGGAAGAGCAGTAGCAAATTGCTATTATCCGCACCTCCCTTTACCTTGGTATTTAAAAACATAAGCGTTCAAAAGTAAATTATTTTTTTATTATTTTGCCTGACCGGTTCTGTAGTTATCCAGAAAAGCCATAACCACATTTGCGGAGTTGTTAGCAGCAAGTTGGAAGAAAATTCCGATCTCGTTTTCCCCATCCCCGCCTCCTGCAAGATCACTCAATGACCTGAATCCGAGAAAAGGAACTGCGTTCATGTAAGTAACCTGTGCCACCGCAGCAGTTTCCATGGACAAACTGTCAGCTTCGAAGGTCTTCCACACGTAATCTCTGAATTCCGCATTGTCCACAAAGGTTTGGCCGTCCACACCGTTTCCACCAACTTTAATTATCGGTTGCTGTTCCAAACAGACGTCTTCGGGTGTGCATTTTTCCAGAATATTTTCAGGAATTGATCGGGCGTAACCAAGTAACGTTGGATCAACAGCAAACCAGAACATGCTTTCCTCTTCGTTAGGCGTGCCCCCATTTTTCGTTACAGAGACTGAGCTTGGAAACATCATTCCAAAGTTCGGAAATTCCGGTACGCCACCCCAAGGCAAAATATACTCGCCATCAACTTCACGCGCGAAGATCATCTCTTGGTATTGAGCCCATTGAGCGGGTACCACAACGTCACCGATTCTGAGATCGGGATTAACGCCGCCGGCAATTCCGGAGAAAATCAGGTCTATTACATTAAAGTGGTCTATAAGCAGCTGTGTGTTAGCCGCTGCGTTAACCATGCTCACGCCACTTAATGTTAATACAACATCGACACCGCGAAGTTCCCCTGTGGTGAACGTTCTGCCGTTTTCAACATATTCAGTTTTGTCGGTGGTTTGGTCCAGCAATAGCTGAAGCTCAGCACCGAAGGCGGACATTATGGCTACTCTTGGCTTATTGTCCAAATAACCAAAATTATCCTCTGCTAAAGCAAGTGGGAGGATTAAAGATAGTACCAAAGCTATCAATAAAACTGCACTTACAACAATCCAATTACGATAGTTTTTCATTTCTATTCTCCTTATTAACTAGTAGATATGAGTTTTAGAACGCTTTGTTTTTCAAGGTACTAGAAAACACCCACTAAAAAACCACCCAAAATAACATCGGGTGGCTCACCTGCCAATTTATAATCTATTTCCTTCGGCTTAGGATATTATTCTGTACCCCAATACTAGTTGACGTAAGACTTAGAGTCAATAGGAAATTTATTTTTTAAAAACGGGAAGTTTTGCAATGTGCTTAAAGTTAGAAACATTAATATCTTTACCATCATCCTGCTTAAAGATTGCGATATTTAGTACTACTTCCGTATCGATTTCACTCAAAAACTTGTTTATATACACCAAAGTATGCCCTGTGGTAACAACATCATCTACAACTACGACCCTTTTCCCTTTTAGATAATCCACGTCTCTTCCGTCAAGTACTAATCCTCCATGAAAAAAATTTAATTTACGAGGGTTAACCATATATCCTGTTATGTTTTTTCTAAAAACCACGTACCTTGGTTGTTTTAAAAGCCTTGTTAACTCTTGAAGAATGGGGACAACCTTAACTTCAGGTCCCACGAGACAGTCGAATTTTACATCTTTGAGAACCCTTATAATTTCCAAAGCTGAAGCCTGAACAAGTTCAGAATCTCCCAAAAAATTAACCGAGGCAACTTTGATAACAGGGGAAAGGCTAACTATAGGAAGGTCTCTTTCTAAATTTGCAAACTTTAGTTTATAAAATTTCATTTAAAAAATTATACATCTAATACGAGTATTTAAAATGCCATTAGATTAACCCATAAGCTATTTAAAAGTTGTTAAGACTATGCTGCATATCCTAGGAAAAGAAATACATCTTTTAGATTGTAATAACTTGACATAACTTTCTAAACTGTTAGACTTCCCACTGTTCTGCAGACTGTTTTCTTAATCAGAATTAAGTTTAGTAAGTAAGGCTCATTAGAAACCCTTTTTATTACTTTTTTTCATTATCACAAACAGTTTCAGTTGAAACTTATATGTATAGACAAAAAAACTATTCGCGTTACCCGCGAAGCAAAAGTTATGGCTCTAGTAGAAATAGTTCTAGTAGCCGCACAAATAGATCCTTTGATCCAAGGAGTGTGATAGGTAAGATACAACAGACCACAAGTACTACCGCTGATGTTTACGAGATACAAAACAAATTTTCTGACTTTGTATTAAATACCAAACTATCCGAAAATATCACTTCCCACGGATATACTAAACCTACGCCAATTCAAGATAGGGCTATCCCTAAAATTTTATCCGGTTTAGATGTTGTAGGATTAGCAAATACAGGAACCGGTAAAACAGCAGCCTTTTTAATACCTTTGATAAATAAAGTTTGTTTAAATAGAGGATCCAGAGTTTTAATAATTACTCCTACACGGGAGCTAGCTTCACAAATTAGTAAAGAATTTAAGAGTTTTTCGGCAGGTTTAGGTATTAACTTCACTACATGTATTGGAGGGCTGTCTATTAGACATCAGATAAACGAGCTTGATAGGAATCCTCATTTTGTAATAGGAACACCCGGAAGATTGCTTGACTTGTTTGAAAGAAAAAAGGTAGATTTTGGTAGATTTGACTCAATTGTTTTAGATGAAGTAGATAGAATGCTCGATATGGGTTTTATTAATGATATAAACAAAATTATTTCAAAATTTCCTAAGGAAAGACAATCGTTATTCTTTGCAGCTACCTTAGACGAAAAAGGGAAAGGGGTAATGAGAAGATTTGTAAATAATCCTACAATGATTTCAGTTAAAATCACGGAAACTAGAGATAATATTAAACAGGATATTGTTGAGATAAAGGGAAGACATAAACCTACTGTTTTAAGAGACTTACTTAGAGAGAAAGATGTATCAAAAGCTTTGATATTTATGAAAACTAAAAGAAGTGCAAACGATCTTCTTCAAAACTTATCACACAATGGTTTTAGAGTAGCAGTTATGCATGGAAATAAGTCTCAAAATCAAAGACAAAAAGCTTTGGATATGTTTAGACAGGGTGGGGTAGATGTATTAATTGCAACTGATGTTGCAGCCAGAGGGCTTGATATTAACGACATCTCTCACGTTGTAAACTATGATTTACCGGAAAGCTATGAAGTATACATCCACAGAATAGGAAGAACAGGAAGAGGTAATAAGAATGGTACTGCTATTACTCTCGTATCTTAAATTTTGAGTATTTCTAGATAAATGTTCTAAGACAATTTTTGGTATTACGATGGTTTAAATCATTGTCCGTTGAATTTTCTTATTATAAAATATTATTATGGATTACGTGGAAACAATAATTGATACGGATACCGGTCATGTAGAATCGGACTCAGACCGGTTAGACTCTGACTGGGAAAATCTATTTAATCAATACTACTCAGACGAACCCCACGATAACCACAGCGTACTTAGAATGGTACAAAATCCAAAAGAATTAATCGAACACAAATCAAGAGAAATAATGATCGATCATATATCAACGCGAGATATCACAAATTACCTTCAAGACATCTCACTTATAATCAATTTAGCTGAGAAAAGAAACGTTCAGATATTTGAAGATTCCCATCCGTATAGGATTATTCAACATATGTCCGATATTCCTTTTGACAAAATTGAAGATATGTTATTTTACGATGCATGGTTACTATCCGAAACGCTGAAAATATCATCGAATCTTTTGCCTGAGGCAGGCTTTAACCCCAGAACAGTAAATCTAAATGAAAAATTATTAACTTTATCGGATCGGATTTTAGATTACTTAGGTAATCCAGATGATTTCGGCTATTATGACATTGATCCTGAAGAAGAAGAATATAATAGATACATAGATACCACCAATGAAAGCTTTAGCTTTAAACCTACGTCATGGATGATAACTGATGGGGAAGATGAATATTATAACCACACTAATGTGGTATTTGATGGAGAAGCCAACTACCTATCAAAATATAATATTTATGGATATGAGGATCCATCTGAATACTATAATACTATATACTTCAAGTCGTGTGGGATTTTTATAGAAATTCCACCGGATTGTAGCACATGTTATGTTGACTTTACACCTCAAGGATACACACAACCTGGTGAAGTTAGTGATAAAGAAGCAATAGCAATGGCTTATAGAGGAATGAAAAATTACTTCCATGCTCTAGATAATGGTGAATTAGGTAACGCTCACCACACTCATCTTGAAGGTAAAACAAACGCTACTATGGCTAGATTTGCATCAAGATTTGGCTTTAAAATAAAACTTTATGATGAGAGTATAAATGATAATAGATTTGTGGATATTAATTACCTCAAAGAAAATAAGACCTCACTTGATGATGAGGACATTTATGAAGTAATTGGAGAGATTAGTGATATTAGAAAAGCATTAAATAATTTTGATGAACAGGGCTATGGAAAAAAAATAGTTATGGGTTTTGGTAATAGGTGAGATTATTAAATACAAAAACACCTATAAATTACTTGATTGAAACCCAATCGTAATCCTGATGACGTTGTTTTTCCAACAGTCCGTGTACGAATATATTTATGTTTAATCTAGGGGTGAGAAAACCTTCCCTGTCTCTATCAAATTCCATGCCCCATATTATTGCTCCGACGTAATCTTCAGCAACTTTAAGTTCATCCCTAAGAACCCTTTTTAATGCAGTATCTAAATTCTCTCCTTTACGGACTTTATCCATTAAGTGCATACCATTATTTACATTTTTATAATAGGTGTAATCTCGGTCCTCATCGAAATTCCAGACATAGGGGTTAATGAAAACTTTTCGTTTTATATTATAAACATCAAAAAAAGTATTGTTAATTATTTTTGTACCTACTCCGTAGTTTTGATAGAAATCCATGGGGACTAGGTTTAAATCATATTTTTTAGCGAAATCGTTCATAGATTCGGCAACTTTATAGGAGAATTCTCGGTTTAATGTTTGGTTCTCTTTATTGATAAGAAAATCTATCATGAAATTGTTTAAGATATGCATTGATCCATCTGTTTTATCTTCAGCGAAATAAGGAGGGTATACAATAGAAGCAGTAGTTCCGTCTTTTAAAGTCTCTATCCCCACATTACAATATCTTGGGATGAAGTTAGTCTTAAGGAAGAATTCATTCATCACCTTAGATTTTTCAAAATATGGATTATCCAACGATAGGATAGATTTTTGCGGTAAACGAGCTCCTTTGTGTGCGTTTGAGTACACGGCAAGAGAAAGTTTCTCTGAAACAAAACGAACAGCATATAAAACATCTTCTTCTCTTTGAATATCCTTATTTTCAGTATTAAAGAGTAGTTTACCATCCACAACTTGGAGCATTGCTAATACATGCTCGTCATAGAATAAATGTGATATATTATTTTCAAATGTTTTAGTTATAGACCATCTTTTTTCGGCAAAACGATCCTGGGGAGAATGATTAAGTACTTCAACCAGGAAAGACTTAAATTCCTCCAGAGCAGAATCGTTGCTTTTTTCTAACCAATCTTGTTTTATTGTTAAGTCAATCATAAGTAGATATTATCATAAATAAAATTACAAATAATATAAATTATTTCTGTTTATATTGGTTTTACACCAACAGTGATAAAAGAGTTTTAGTGAGGTAGTAAGGTGGGGGGAGAAGCCGACTTATTATAATTATGAGGTAATAGAAAAACTACATTAGCAAGGAGATAGTATTTGAGTAGATACTAAAAAAGACGATTGACTTCAAGCGGAGGGCTTTGCCCTCCGCTTAAAAGTTTTGAACTCTTACTCAGAACAATGTCCCGGTCCGATATCTCCTTCATTGTAACTAGCTAGAATACTTGCTAAGTCTGTCCAAAGTGCTTTATCTTTCCCTTTAATTTTTTCGACTGTAACCGGTGTGTATGTAGATGTAGCAAATAAAGCTGTAGCATCATCTAATGCTTTTTGCACTTTGTCAGGAACAGTTGCTTCGTTATATTGGTTCAACAAAGCCGCAATATATTGATGTGCTAATTGATAATATACATTTCCTCTCTTGGGTGCTGTCCAAAGTACTTTATAGTAGGTCTGGCCACTCGAGAAAAAGGCGGTGTCTTCTCCAATTAGAGCCCATGTTTCATCGTAAGGAGCTTTACCGTATTTTGAGTGAGTCTTCCAATACCCTTGAGTTAACGTACATCCAATATCACATTCTACATTTGCATCAACTGACCATGAGTCTTCTCCTGTTGTTTCTGTATCGTTGGTTACAAATGAAGCTATATTTATGTGAGTGTTATCTCCACATTCTAGCTTAACATCAGCGTCATCATGTTTGCCAAATGAAAGAATATATTCGTAGGTTTTTGGCAAGTCATCAACTGAGCAAACCATACCAAGATAACCGGTATTTGTATCTGATACCTCAATACAGTTATCAGTCACATTATCGGGTGTTTTAGAGAAAATTACATCAGCTTCGCCTTTAAATTTTGTGGTACCACTATCTGTTGGGTATTTATCTTTATCATAGCTGTAGTTTTGAATTTCTGCTTTTGCTGTGTTTATTCTGTCTTCCTTATCATCCATATCAGCTGAGTATTCACATTCAAATCCTTCACCTGCGGTTAATGTATAAGGGAATTCAATTTCATCACAATCAACATCAACATCTCCGTCAAAACCACTTATAACATCAGAGACTCCTAATATTTTTGCATCTATATCTGCTGGATTTTCGACAGTAATTGTTCCTTTTACTTCAAAATTACTATCATTTTTTTCTGCATCTACTTTAACTTTGTAGTTAACATCAAAAAGTTGTCCATCGGATAATAGTAGGTCGGTTTGATCTGCTGATTTATCGATTTCCCATACCCATTTCCTATCAAATGATGTTTCTGCATCTTTTTTTACTTCTATCTCATTACATTTAACATCTACTGAGGCACTGTCTGCCTGACCAGTCTCATCTATTGTAGCTGTATTTTCATGATTACCTTCATCTTCGTTACAAGTAAAAGTCTCTTCATAAGATACTGAACCGTCATCCGAGAATCCCCATGTTCCGTCACTATTTGAATCAGATACATTTATTTTATCGTTTACCTTAGTTGTAGGTTCTCCAAAAACAATATCTGCAGTTGTTGTATTACCATTTACATCACCACTTGTTACTACGGTAGCTGAATTTACTTGAGTTGTTCCATCTGAAAGAGGTGCCTCATACGTGCAAGTAAGAGTCTCGCCCGATGATAGTTCGTACGGGAACTCTACATCACATTCAACAACTAAAGTAGAAAGGCCAATAATTTGGTCTTCCACTCTTTCAATTGTAGCAGGGTAAGGAGCGGGATTTGTTACTACAATTTCACCGCTTACACCCCAGTCTCTATCTGTTCCTTCACCTTTTGTTACCTCAATAGTGTATTCCGATTTACCTGAATCACCTTTAAACATATTCCATGTTTCGGGTTTTACAGATTTATCTATGGTCCAACCATAGGATCTGGTATATGTAGTCTCAGCAGTTTTTGAAATTTGTAGTTCATAGTCGTAACAAAAATCAATGTGACTTATCTCTGCAGGACCTCCGCTTGGGTTATTAGGTGATTTTAAACCTGTATCACCAAATGACTCTTGTGGTGGGTCTTAACTGTACCAATTAGCCCCATCCCCACCTTTAACTAACACTGCGTCTATACCTATTGTAGAAGTCCAATCAAGGTAAACACCATCTGATGAAGTAAATGTAACACTGTTTACCCCATCTATTAGATAAGTACCTGGGTTTGGCGGATCAATTTTGAACCCATGAGTATACCCAAGATCTTCGCATGTAGGGTTACCCTCGACAAAAATAGCCTCTGTAGCAACTGCTGATTTTGGTTGAAAAAGGGTTATCAAAGTAAATATCATCATTGAAGCTATAAGACTTTTACCTTTTTCAGTACCAGTAAATTCTTTAATTTCTTTTCTAATATTCATAATATTTCACCTGCTTTCCTTTGGTAAATAAATAAAAAAACCAGCAATGACTGGTTTACTTGGGAATTTATTACTTAGGCAAGATATTAAATTTTTCATATGTATTTAAATATACTAAGGGATAGGACCTGATGCAACTATTAATTTATTATAAGTTAGGAAAATTGAATATGAATATACATGTCTCTTATGATTACCGCTAAAAATAGTCTATAATTTATTTACATGGAAACACCTGATATAAATAATTTAAATCCACAAGTTAATGAAGAAATTCCTGTTAAAAAGAAATCCAAGAAGTTTTTAATAATCACCTTGTCGTTCATTGGGATTTTAGGTTTAACGTTTTTAATATTTTTGTACATGGGCTACACACGTTCAAAATTTTTGTATCTAGACTACTTTACTAAACGTCCAAACCCGCTTGGTAACGACGCTTTGGATTGGGGAAAACCCGGTACAGAAGATTTTTCAATGCAAAGTACCTTGGATATACTTAATTCTAATCAAAATGTAAATAAAGACGATATTCCGGAGGAAATTTTAAATTCTGAAATTCTTTTACATACTTCGGATAATAAAATTTATTCTGTTAAACCTTTGGAAGAAGAAAAAGAATTAGTTTTGGATCAGGTTGATACTTTTTCGGTTTCTAATGATAAGTCAAAAATTGCTTTTAGTAAAAACTATCATGACGAGGGAGATATGAATTTCTATATTTATGATTTAGAAACCAAAGAAATAAGGCAATATAGTACAGGTTCTGTTTTTCAAAGAGGTATTATATGGTCTCCTGATGACAGTTATCTTTTAGTCAATTTTGGAACAGGTCCGGACGGTAATACAGAAGTTTATTCAATAAATACGGGAGAAAAGGTTTGTAGTTTTTTAAATGATATTTTATGGATAAATGATGTTGAGGGTTTTAAAGGATATTATTCCGAAGTTTCTAAAATGAGACCTTGGGGGATGGGGGATGGAATAGGAGTAGCTAAAATTAATATAGAAACATGTAATTCAGAGGTTTTTTTGTCTGCTGAGGAAAATGTGGATTATTGGAGAATATCTGTTTTAAACGAAGAGCTTGTTGTAAAAAAAGATTTTATCGAAGAAGATGAGGAGTGGTGGGGAGAAAATGGATCTAACTCTCAATCTACTTATGAAAAGTATAATATCCAAACTAAAGAAATGACTCCTTACCCTAATTATGAAGAGGTGAGAGATGAAAAGAGGAATGAGATAGGTAAGCTTTTTTCCGATGTTTTAGAGTATGAGTATATTTATTTAAGTGAAAATGAGAATTTAGAAGGATGGTATTTGGTTAGTATATACACAGGAAGTTCTGTTTTTAACAGAGAGATTTATGTTGTAGGTCCTAATGATGAAATTATCTATATAGATAGCAATGTGATAGGAAGATGGTTTTAAGAAGCCTTAAACCCCACCTTCTTACCTCAATTTAAGCTTTAAAACTCTAACCATATAATTACCTTTGCTGGATTAATAATTTTTTTAATATAATCTTATAGCAGTGATAAATAAGAAAACTTAATTATCGAAAATGAAGTCCGCTTGTATGCGGGCTTTTTGTGTTTATTTAGGTAGAGAGGTGGTGAAAAGAAAATGAAAATTAAGAAATTGTTAAGTAAGATTGGAATTATTGCTATTTTAGTTTCTGTTTTTCCTTTTTGGGCTATAGCTGAAGATGGTGGAAATCAAACTTTGTATGCCGGTAAAGATACCCCGGTTGGAGAAATAATTATCGATGATAGTAGTTTTGATTATCTTTATGTTACCTACGAATTAGATGAAGGATATTGTTTACTAGAAACACATCTTCATATAGGTGAAGATACTCCGATGGCAGGTGGTAAAATCAAAAACCCGGTTCCAGGGCAATTTGAATATTCAGAAGAACACGATTGTGTAAGTTCTTATACTTATGAGATTCCATGGGATGGTGTAGATTTTGGAGAAACTAGAGTTGCGGCACATGCTGTAGTTGGAGAGGTTCAAGAAGAACTATGCGAAGTATGGCAAATCGGAGATAAGGAGGAAATTATTGATGTTGCGTATACAAACTACGCAGACGAGTTTAACTGGCCAAATGCCACTTCTGACAAACCAGGAGATTCACTTGTAATTGAAGAGCCACCTTTTCAAAATCCTTTCATAGTTGGGTTACATGAAAGTTCTGATTTTCCCTGGAATTCTAATTTTGATAGAGGATACGCTATAGATATAAATGTAGAGTGGGAAGGGTCACTGCCTTTTGGTGGAATACTAACTGTTTCTTGGGCACCCGGAGCAAGCGCTTTAGAAGAAAAGGTCGTTTCCGGAGATGGGATAACAAGCAAAACCTTTACTGCACACGGAGCCAAAGTAACTGGTGAAGGTTGGTTTAATAACTGGAAATTATATAAAAACCAAGTTGAAGTTGATCAATTATCTTACGGTACTCACACAATAAATTTAGCACACACCAAAGGTGATGGAACTGCTTGGGATTATGTTAGGTTAGAAGCCCCCTGTATTTCTAAAGGTGAAACTGCATGGGCAGGTAATATAAGATTTAACGAAAACGAAAAAGGCAACTGGGCAACCTATTTTACCTACGACATCCAAGCTCCAGCAAATAGTTTACTGTCAGCTATATATGATGGAAATTGCGATACATTCGGCACAAATGCAGATGAGACTTTAACGTTTACTTTTACAGATAATGTAAATTGTACTAGAACATATCCTCATGTAATTATGAGTGGTGTGAGCGCAATCGGCACTGGTCCTTTAATATGGACCTGTGAGAATAATGTAGTAACTATAACATCCACTGGGAGATTTAATAATCCGAGACCAAAAATTGGAGATATTGTAACAGGATTCAACTATATTAAGGACTTGTTAGGTAATTCTGTGATTGTGCCACAAGGAGGTATTGAAGTTACCGCTGGGAATGTAGTTACTAATCTCTCCTGCTTTGCAAACGAATTCCCATCCTGGATATCATCTCGAGTAGCAGACGGAGAATTTGACGAATATGATTCATATGAAAACTTGGTTTTAACAGAGGGAATTTCGACCGACCCAACTTACGTAGGAAATGAAGGGGTTATATTCTACAAAAGTAATTCAAACACTTTTGAAGGATATGCTGTATTCAAAAATGAGGTACCTCAGTTACTGCAGATTAAATTAGAAGGCTTGGGATCAATACAACCTGAGTCTGAATCAAACGAATGGATCGGACTTATCGGATCGTGGTGGGATACTGTTATAAAGGGCAATATCGGTTATACAACCTATCTAACAGTAAAAGATCAAAATAATGTTCTAGGTTATGTGATATTTGATCAGTTGCTAACTAATCAAAAAGAGAAAGTTATATCACTTACTACTAGCTATAATTATCAAGGAACGCCAACACCAACTCTGGTTAATATGACAAAAGGCAACTATATAGTTAATTTTGTACTAACCGAAAACGTATCACCTTGGAGAGGAGCTTTTACAAGTGTAAATCCTCTTGAATTTACGATTGAATAGAAATTTGTGGTGGGCGGTTAGTAAACCGCCCCCTATTGTATAAATTCATAAATATTTATAAAAGGAGGTGAAAAACAAATGAAAAAAATAATTAGCGGAATAATTGGTTCCTTAGTCATTGTAGCTTTAATTGGTGGTGTTGCATTTGCTCTTTTTTCAAGTACTGTCACTATATCCGGACTTACCTTAACCACTGCTGACACTGCTCTTGAGATTAGACCTGATGTGGACGAAGCTCCATGGACCACAAATCTTGACATGTCAAGTATAACTTTCAAAAAATTAATACCCGGAACTTATGAGTGGGGAAGATTCTATTTGCTTAACACAAGCACAGGTACCCCAGAGGAGGGGGAGGCGGTTCGTCGTGCTATAGACTTTGACATATCAGCAAAAATAACAGAACCCGCACAAGGAGATTGGAATCTATTGAAAGATGTAATTTATGCCGAAATATATGTTGAAAATAACCACGGATATACTACCGGAAGACACACTCTCGAAGAATGGCGAAACGGAGTAGAAATTGCTGACCACATACTTATTCAGGGTGACAACGAAGTATATATAGTGGAGTTTTGGATGGATGAGACTGTAGATAATACATACAAAGGTAAGTCAATAACAGGTATTAATATCGAAATTACAGGAACTCAGCATCAATACGTTACAACAACAGAATAAAAATTCTTTCAGGAGGCGTGACTTATATTCTTATCACGCTTCCGATTGAGTATTTTTATTTAAAATGAAAACAGTTTTAAAAACAACTGAATGGTTAGTATTTACCTTAACAATAGTATTTATTCTAATGGTAGTTTCTCCAATTCTACCTACAAAAAATTCATTTGCAACCTATGTTGTGTCTTCAAATTCAATGTATCCATCAATCGAGGTGGGATCCGTAATAATTGTTTCCGGGGTAAAACCTTCAAATATTAACATTAATGACGTTATAGCTTTTTCAAACCCAAATGATGATGAACAAACAATAGTACACAGAGTAATTGAAAAAAGAACTACTACTAGTAATGAGAATATTTTAATAACTAAAGGCGATAACAACGATATTCAAGATAATTGGGAAGTACCAGAGTCATTGGTTAAAGGAAAACGGCTTTTAACAATTCCAAAATTAGGAATTCTAATAGAGTCATTGAAAACAGCAAAAGGATTCGCACTATTTTTAGGATTACCGGCATTAATTCTACTTGGGTTCCAAATAAAGAAAATTAAGGAAGGGATAAACGAAGAGATATTGAAAAGAACTGATGAAGAGGTTAAAAAGAGAGAGACAAAGATCACTACATTACTAACACTCTCAGCTTTATTTTTTCTAATTCTTCAATTATTTTCAAGTCCACAAGCCTACGGTCTTTTTTCATCCACCGTAACTATTAGTGGAATTTCTCTAGAAATTGGCAGTAATGAGTTAGAAATTGATATTAAACCGGGCAATCCACAAAATCCAATAAACTTAAAATCAAATGGGGTTATTCAAGTATCTGTTTTAGGTTCAGAATACCTAGATGTTAATGATATAAAATTTTCCTCAGTTGTTTTCATGGAAGCCGAACCGGTTAAGTGGAATTTCAGGAAAGTTAATAAAGATAACTATGAGGATATAGTTTTTTTCTTTAACGTCAGTGATTTAGAAGGAATTGAAAAAACAACACAAGAAGGTAGATTGGATTTAGAAAATAAAGATGGTGTAAATTTTTATGGAACCGACATGATATGGGTAATTCACGAAGATAGTTTAAAAAACACAGAATCGAAGAATGGAGAACCAGCAGAAGAAATTACTAGCTCAGGGTACGAACCTGAAATAGAGCCAATAAATAGCTCAACGGAGCCACAATTAAATCTTGAAGACGATTTACTCTAAAAACCCCACCCCATACCCTTAATAAAATCTAAATTAACTAAATCTTCCTAAAACAAACTATAAATATATTTATAACAACATATATTGCTTTATTAATAAAAAAATACTATAATACACCCATTCTGCTCACTATTTCCTGCCTATTTAGAAGGAGGTGAGAAAAGTGAAAAAATTTATACTATCTTCAATTGCTGTAATTGCAATTTCATTTACTGTATTTTCAGTAAACAAAACCCAAGCAAAAGTAACCCTAAAAGAAACTGGTAATGGAGCTCCTTCAGGTGCTCACTATAACCTAAATATCATAGGTGTATCTACTGAGAAGACAGCTCCTATGGACTCAAACAACGGACATAGGATATTTGTTTCCTTGGAAGGTAACACAAGGATAAATCTTTCTGAGGGTGACTATTTTCAGGTTTTGGATGCTAACGGTACTGATGGTAAAGCATCATTCCAATTACCTAATCCGGATCCCGATAACGATGGGATTACCAGATATTCGGTATGGGCTAGGGCCCTTGGTAAACCGGGAGGTAAGGCAAGAATGACCACAGGAGCTGTGGTTTACAACGAGGAGACAGGGGAATACGAAACAGTATACTCCGTTGAGGTACTTGAAGTCGGTAGAACCAAAGGCAAGAGTACTTTTACTAATGTTTCCAAACAACTTCTATATATTTATGTAGATCTTGACGGAGACGGAGTAACAGAAAGATACAATCTGTTTTCAGATGCTTTACAGGATTACTTCTGGAGCTACGATAATCAAGGTTTGAAGTTACTACAACTTAGATTCTACGAAATAGAAACTAACGTTGAACTCTAATACCTGATTTACTGAAAAAGATTCGTCTTCAACCCGTCTGATAACAAGGACGGGTTGTTTCTATTATTAAACTAAATACCCAAACAAAACCCATACGTTAAATAAAATCTAGATTAAAAATAGATTAAACGATAATTAAATCCAAAAAACAGCAATTATAACCTCTAAAAAATGATATTATTAAGTTATGCTGATAACGATGGATATAGAAGAAGTAAAAAAAGTATTACTTAAAATTAACCCCGCACCCCCACCACCACCCTATTACAAAGTTTTAATTATGATGTTACCCAATTTGATTATTTTATTTGCACCTATAACATTTTTAATTCTATACATATGCTACAGAATAAAGAAAAATCCACTTTTTTTAAAAATAATGAAATATCTGTTCATAGTTTTATTAGTACTTTTGTCGGTGACTCTTTATTTATCTAAATCAGGGATTGTTAGTTACCGCTGACATTTACTCAAATTCCAAATCCCCAAACAAAACCCATACGTTAAATAAAATCTAGATTAAAAATAGATAAAATTTATATTAAATAAAAATTAAGTTTAGATTAAATCTTTAAAACAGCTCTTAGAATAGCATAAAGAGCCTGAGGTAAAAGCTCCGCACTATCAAAATACATATTTGCTTTCTCGTTATTTCCACCATAAGGTTGCATCAAAATATCTGAAATACTTGAAATCCTATCATATTTATCTTTTTTACTATAAGAAGCCAGTATCTCATCAATATTTCCATGAAACTCTTCAGTATAAGCAGGGTTTGTCTCCCACGCAGTCTTTCTTAACTCAACCAACTCACCTTTATCAAACCAATAACCTCCACAAACAGGACATATTTCAATATCCATATTCTTTGGTATAGAAATATCTAAAAATCTTACTAAATCAGCCCCATCTTTTGGACACTTGGGTATTTCTGAGATTATCGTGTCGATTTTTGCCTCTAAGTCTTTAACTGAATCCATTTTCTCTACATCCCCTTTATCAATTTTGTAATACTCCGAAGGATCAAACCAAATCCCTTGACATCCCTCACACTGATCAACAATAATATCCTCTCGTCCATAGTGACTCTTAACTTTCACTTGGGTTAGGGTGGATTTACATCTGGGACAAGATAAACTCATATATTAAGTATACACAACCACTATATTCTAATAAACACAAATTGAAATAATAAGAATACACAAACCTATAGGTTGCTAAAACAATATAAAAATGCTAAAATTCCTTATCCTCATAGGCAATAGCCTAAGTAGAAGGGGGTGATTCGAATGAAACACTTCGATACTACAGCTTTGCTGTCTATCATTTTAGCAGCTGTAGTAGGAACGATAACATTCGTTCACCAGAACCCTGATATATTGAATAGCAAATACTCTCCTAAGGAGAGAGAAGAGCATCAATATATTAACTACGATGCTGCTATTGAAAATAAAAAGAATCAGAGAGAGTTTCTTTCGGGGGATAACAAAGGAAACTTGAGTCAAGATAGTAATAAAATAAATGTAGAATTACTGGAAGTTGAGGAATAATTTATTTATTTTTATTTTTAAACCGGTAAACCTTATTTATTTTAACTATCAATTTCTTTAGTAATTATTTTTGTTAGTATTATTTCGAAAATATTATTTTAATATTATGTCGATACTAATATCTTGCTAATAATATTATCTTGATATTATTTCGCAGATACTAACATTATTACTATTGCTATGAGGATTCGCTACAGGCGGGTAAACACAAATTACCCGCCTTTTCTTTTTTATTATAATGAGAATATAATAAACTCTTGGTAAAAACTTAACTAAAAAATGTCAAAAAAAGGCCCTAAAATAACAATAGTAACCTGCACTTACAACAGTGAAAAATACCTCGAAAAATGCTTAAAGAGCGTTGAAATACAAAAATACAAAAACATACAACACATCTTTAATGACTCATACTCAACGGATAAAACAATAGAAATAATCAATAAGTACATAGAAAAATATAAGGATAAATACGATATAAAATTCATCCAATCACCCCCCAAGGGGGTTGGAAATGCCCTAAACGTGGCCACAAAACACGCAACAGGAGACATAATTCATTACCTTCATTCGGATGACTACTACTGCGATAAAAACGCCTTAAAAAGAGTTTCTAACTACTTTAAGAAAAACCCAAAAATAGTTTGGCTAACTGGAAATTTCTTTTTTGAAGTAAAAGGAAAAAAAATAATAATCCCGCACACCCCTATACTAAAAGTAGCTCCCAAAAAAGCACTTTCGGTAATGAACATTATTCATCATGAAAATACTTTTATGAAAACCGAAATGGTAAGAAAATACGGAGGTTTCAATGAAAAAGAACGTATAGTTGTAGAATACGGGTTATGGCTAAGGTTAATAAGAGATCACAAACCTCTAATTGTTAACGATGAATTTACTGTATTTATAATCCATAAGGGAAGTACATCCACCGGAGACCTGTACCAATTCTCAAAAGCAATACTAAGAGCATTTAACACCCAACACAAAGAAAAGGTAATACCTATTATAGGTAGTTACGGTGATGCCGCTTTATATAGGAAATATAAAATAGTTGTAAATAGAGTTAAAAAACTGAATAAACTGGTTGAATTAAAGGATTTAATAAACGGTAACGGTCATAAAAAAGACTACTAAGACAAGAAATTTAAATTAAACAAGTTTTTCCCGATATTCATTTCAAAATATTTGAATATTTGTGCTAAAATCTCATAAAAATAGAGAAAGGATAAGAGAATGTTAGCAAATATCGTCGTTTATTTGATTGTTCTGTATTACAGGATTAGATTTGCACGTCAAATAGATTTAAAAGTTAAGGGAAAAAACAACATTCCGAAAAAAGGTCCGTTTATCATAATCTTTAACCATTGTGATAAGTATGACCCCCTATACATTCTAATGGCACTACCATGGGGGATGTATAAACACATGAGTGCCGCAGTAGCATCAAAGCACGAGAACCACCCTGTAGTTAAGTTGCTTAAAAATTCTGGCAAAGCAATTCTATTCAACAGGGAATTTGACAGAAATACTCTTGATGAAGTTGTTAATTCTTTGAAAGCGGGAAATGTAGTGGGTTTTTCTCCCGAAGGTACTAGAAGTATTGATGGTTCTTTACAAAAAGCAAAGGCTGGGATATTGCTTATTTTAACGAAGCTACCCTCTGGTTTATTTTGCCCAATTTTACCCATAGGTATTGAAGGTTCCTTTGGAGCAGAAAAAAAGCTAAAAAACAAACAAAAAGTTTTGATCAAAATTTCTATCGGTGGTACCTTTGAACTTCAAGACATATATGACAAAACCGAAGAAATTAGTTTTTTGCAAAAAGAGGGTAGAGAAGAAATAATTAATAGAATGATGTTAAGAGTTGCAAAACTAATTCCTGAGAATCTAAGGGGGTACTATAAAGATAAGATACAATAAATCTTGGGGGCTAAACTATATAAAAATAGAATAGCCCTCTAATTTTTTGAACGGTTAAGCAGTAAGTTTACACGCACAAACAATCTGTAAAGTAAATTATTCAAATCATTTTTTAACATATCCAATCTATTATTACTGTAACAATAATCCTTAACTAGATTTACATCCTCATTGGTTAGGGAGGTGTTTTCGGTAATAACCGGGCTCATTATAGAATCTTCCGAATCCAAATGGTCTAAACCAAGTGCGTGACCCATCTCATGTGCTAAAACATTTACTAAATACTTTTCGTCCGAATAAAAAAATACGTCTATCTTATTTTCTCCGGAAGTATAATAACCAATTTCAGGCTTTAAACCTAAAACAGTATTAAAATCTTTAATTTCATAATTCAGCTTGTCAATATTTGCATTAACATTTTCAATCTTTTGATTCAACATAGAACCCATGTAATTTATATTTTCTGCTTCTCTTGTTAGATCCTCCTGCCTCTTAATAATAGAATCGTATTCCTCCTTAGGGGCACCACCCTTGCTATTCCAAAATGCAATTTCATCATTTAACTGTTGAGACTTTTGTTTAATATCGTCAAGCTTTTGCTCATATATCTCCTGCTGTTCTTCCAGCGAGTTAATTTGCTGTTCAACAGTACCCTCAAAGTCACCAATTGTTGTAAGTTTATGTTGCCTTTCGTCATATACCAAATTTATTTCTAAATTAGATTCCGGATCATAAATGAATAGTGTTTTTCCATAAGCATCCTCCCAAAAATTACCAGCTTCTTCTACAAAAGATAGTAATTCTTGCTCAGTAAGTTGAAAATCAGAATCAATGGAACCAATAGTGTAGGTTAACGGCTTTTCACAAATAGAGGTATTTACCCAAGAGCTAGCGTAGGAAAATATCTTAGGTATATAAATATATCCTGAGACAATTATTAAAATGATAACTGAAAGCTTAAATAATTTTTTCATAGTTTGTATTATTGATTTTATTAGTTAAGTGATTATTTAACAAGTTATCCCCTTGTCGTTTAATTGACTATAGGTTTATTATAGTGTAGAATTCTCGTTAATTTTCCAATCAAAAAACAAAATTAAAAGGAGATTAAAAATGAGACGAAATATGAAGCAGGATAATCAGGATGGTAATGAAGTTGAGAAAACCAGGAGTCGGGGGAAAATAGATGTAAATACATTCTTTATAGTGTTAGTAATTACATTTTGTGTTGTCTTGGTGTTAGGGACCTTCCTCGGGATGTGGATAGAGAAACAAAATATTTCTAGTACAGAGATAGGCTCTTGCAAGGTGAAAAAGAATGGGGATGCTTTTTATGAAATTCCCTATGGTTACTATGCAAATGAGAAGAATGAAATTATTCTTGTCTGGGGTGGTTTAGCAATAGATCAAAATCACCAAGATCTTATGCTAGAAATAGAAGTTTCTTGTAACATTCCCGCGTATCTATATTCAAGGACAAAAAGAATACCTCAGGGTAACCTTATTGCTGATACCCAAGGTAACACATATGTTGTTTTCACGGCATATTACGCTTCTGAGGAGGTGACTCCCGAAGTGGAGACCCCTTTACCTTAGAATCAAATCCGGCTGAGGAAACTGCACCATCATGCTCAATACCCAGTTTTGACTGGAGTAATGAATACTACAACTTCAGTTGGGACAGGGTTTTAAGTTACTGCAATCTTATTGAAAAAAATGCACGAAGAACTGGCATGGACCCAATATTACTTGCTGCTTTGATTATGCAGGAAAGTGGGGGAGATCAGGATGCAATCTCTAGCAGTGGTGCCGTAGGGTTAATGCAGGTTATGCCTTCCGATGGTAAAGCATCGGAGTTTATGTGCATCAATGGTCCGTGTTTTAGTAATCGCCCAACTATACAGGAGTTACTGGACCCTACCTTTAATATAGAGTACGGTACAAATTTCCTGTCTGGGCTGGTTAGTAATCACGGAGTCCGAGAAGGTTTATTTAGATATGGGCCTGCTGGCGTAGGATATGAAGGATACGCTGATAAAGTAATTGCCCTATCTGAAATGATCAGATCGGAAAATTAAAAAATGAGATTGGAAAAAAATAAGGAGGTGATATCGCACTAAAAATGCATCGCCTCCTTTTTATTTTTAAAATTAGAAATTATCGTTAAATTTAAAAATTATCGTTAAATTTAAAAATTATCGTTAAATTTAAAAATTATAGTAAATCGAACTGTAGGATTCTAAATATGAGTTTAGGGCCTTCACAAAGTATAAATTAACTACTATCAATAGAACAATCATAATAATTGAAATGTAAAGCAAATTAAAAGCAACTTTCTTTTTTTCAATATCTTCGCTTTTAAAATACTTAAAAAACCAATACAAACCTAGGGGAGCTAGAATAATACTTAAAGTATAAAATTTAATTTTCTGAATAGTAGAAAAACCAAGAGTTGCAATATCACTTTCAATTTTAGTACCGCAATTAGGACAAAACTTATCCAAAACCCCCACCTCGTTATTACAAATCGAGCATTTTTCATTCATGTATTTATTCTACTCCTATTTAATGTCGGTCAGGTGATTTCTCAAGTCAACATTATCACTTATAAAAACTTTTAATGTAGTTGATTCCTGCCCTTTTTCAAAGTAGTAAATAAATGTCCGTACGAAATAACCATTGGTTTTAACATATCCCTGATAACTTGATGTTAAATCATTATCTTGAGAATAACCTTTAACCCCGGATATATAGTAACTATCATATTTCCTACCTATTAGCCAATTATTATCTTCGAGTTGTTTTTTAAAATTTGCATCAAAAAGCTCCCAACCGGTCTCATCAGACTGAAATACAGATTTACCTATCTCAGCAATATATACTTTTCCGTCGGATTGAATATTATTTATTGTTGGGTTATCTACATTTAGGTATCTGTCATCATACACGATAGAAAATATATTCATCTCTTCTTCAGAAGGTTTTCTTTCCTCCCATTGATAAGAATTAGGTAAAGTAGGAACCTTCCAATCAAAGTCTAAATTTGCAATTCCCCTATTCAACCTTGACTCGACATTCCCATGAATAATCCTACTAATTATATAAATTACTGCCAAAACCAAAATAAATAATCCAAAGACATAGTATAACCACTTCTTTTTTTTCATATAAAAATATTATAACAATGTTTGAGCATCAATATGCAAACATGCTACAATTTCTATGATAATTTTGAATTAAAATGACTAATCTGCCTACATCAGAAACAAAGGGATTATCCAATCAGGAAGCCCTAAATAGACAAGAGAAATTCGGTTTAAATCTTTTACCTGAAAAACCACCCCCAAGTAAATTCTCGATATTTATAGACCAATTAAAAAGTCCGTTAGT
>JAHYJU010000050.1 GCA_019428825.1 Patescibacteria group bacterium
AAAAAACCCGACTCCCCGTCACCCACAGCATCAGAAACCCCGCCCCAATCAAAAGCAACTGTTGGGATTCCTGCAAACATAGACTCAACAAGAACCATGGGAAAACCTTCTACCCTCTGCGTAGGAAAAACAAAGATGTCAGGTTGAATTTTTTTAATAAATTCATAGTGAGGAACCCTCCCGTGGAAAATAACTTTCTCCTGAATACCATAATTACCTACTTTTTTCTTAGCTTCTTCTAAACAAGGACCTTCTCCTACCACATGAAATAAAATGTCCCTATTTATATCCCTTACCATATCTAAAATAGTTAATATCCCTTTAGACTTTTCAATTCTTCCAATAAAATAAATATTCACTATCCCGCCAATGTTTCTTTTTTCTTTTTCAATATCAAATAAAGAAGGGTTAATTCCGTTATGAATGACTTCAACTCTACTATCATCGACAAAAGTCTCATCTATTAATGACTTTTTTACATAATTAGACACAGCTACCACCTTATCGGAATGTAGTATGTATCTTCTCTGCCTACCAAAATATTGTCTGAAAAAATATTGGGTATTTCTAACTAACCAGTAAATGTCTTTTACGCTGCTAATATTTTTCAAAAAAGTGGTGAACTCACCCGAGGTTGTACCGTGAGCAATAGACACGGTCTTTATACCAAGTTTAAATTTATTCTCTATGATACTTTCAGCGGCGGCACTTTGACTTAAAACCAAATCAAAATTCTCTTTTTCATGAATTTCCTCAAATACCTCCGGAGATATTTTAGTCCAACTATCTTTTTTAAATTTCTTTAAAATATATCCTTTGTAGTCCGCATCAATAAATATGTATTTAACACCATTTTGCTCAAAATTACTCTTTTCCAATTCTTTTTTAGGAGAAAATATTGTGATTTCATGACCTCTTTTGGCAAGACCTTCACATAATGCCAGATTTTGGGTTTCCAAACCCCCGTGATTTTTATGTAATGTCGTAGATTTTATAAATACCGCTATTTTCATTATTAAATGATACTTTAGTAATCTTTCAAAAGCATATTTTCCAGCTGAGAAATATTTCTATCAAGACTGAATTTATCTAATACTTTATTGTAAAGATTTAAACCTAATCTCTCTGACAATTCCCTATTTTTTAAAACCAATTCTAATTTATCCGCAAAATCTTGGGACTCTCTCTGTGGAACAACTAAACCGGTCTCCTCATTTATTATTAACTCCCCGGTTCCCCCAGCGTCAGTTGAAACAACAGGCAACTTGAATATTCCCGCTTCTAAAAGTACATTGGCAACACCGTCAACGTCACCTTCGTTTGTTTCTATACTTGGGAAGGCAAAAACACTAGCTGATTTAAAATGAACTAAAGTATCTTCGTTTGAAAGCCCCTTGTTTGAACCTAATATTTTTACACTATCCTGCAAATTAAGATTTTCAATTTTCTCAGTAAGTTCATTATACAAAGGCCCGGAACCAATAATACTAATACAAAAATCTAGGTTTCTTTCTTTTAAAATATTCCCTGCTTCAATCAAGTATTCCAAACCTTTTTTACCCACCAACCTACCGACAGCTAAAATAAGAGGTTTTTCGGGTCTGTGGTCTTTATTTTCCACACTTTGATATATCCTTTGTAAATCAACCCCGTGATATGCCAAGTAGATGTTAGATGTATCTAAACCCTTAGCTGTATCGATAACAAATTTATAGGCGTTTTCATTGCAAATAGTAATAAATTTTGACGACTTAACTTTTTCTCTGGGATATTGTGAAGTAACTAAAATATCTTTGGCGTGAGCTGATATTCCGTAAGGTATTTTCAATATCTTTGAAATGAACATTGTAATGGTTGAAGGTTCTGAGAAGAAATGGGCCAAAATGAGGTCGGGTTTAAAATGTGAAAACTTTTCAGCATAGGCACAGGATTTAAGAAATATATAGAGGGATTTGAAAAAGCATGGATTGTTTATCTCATTCTCATTTTTTTTATTTATTTTCTGGGCTTTATGAAAACCCAAAAAAGAATTGTAAATATCTGAAAAATTCCTTATGAAAAAAATTAACTCTTTTGGAATATCCTGTAATTTTAATCTTTGATAATAAATTCTATCTCTTAATACTTCGGAAATTTCCCCCTTACCTTCTTGGAGAGAAAATATCCTAATATCAACATTTCTACGCTCAGCAAGTTTTGCCAGCTCACGTTCGATAAAAGTTTCGGTTAAAACCGGAAACTCAGGAATAAATACCAGAATTTTTTTCTTAGCTTCCATTCTTTAATATTACACCAGGAGTTCCGGAAGGTCTCTTATCTAATAACTCAACCCCGCCGGTTCTTTTTCCCACAGCAAAATATGTAAATCCTAATGATTCAACTTTTTCCTTATCCAAGATATTTCGACCATCAAATATTACAGGATTTCTTAAAGCCAACTTAACTTTCTCAAGGTCAATGTTTCCAAATTCCTTCCACTCAGTAAGTATTGCCAAACCATCAGCTTCTTCCATTACCTCATATTTATCAAGACAGTATTTTATACTTGTTTCACCTAAAACTTTCTTAGCGTTATACATAGCCTGAGGATCATATACTTTTATATAAGCCCCTAAACCGCGAAGAATTTTTACTATCTCAACAGCTACCGAATCTCTAATGTCATCAGTGTTTTCTTTAAATGCTAACCCCAAGGCCCCGATGGTTTTCCCTGAGAGATTACTGCCGAAAAATCTGGTTATCTTTGAAACAAAATAGCTTTTTTGAATTTCATTAACTTCCATAACACCTCTTAAAAGCTTGAAATCGTAAGCTTGATCCGTAGAGGTTTTGTAAAGAGCGGCAACATCTTTTGGAAAACAACTACCGCCGTATCCGATACCGGCGTTCAAAAATTTAGGCCCTATTCTATTATCCAAACCCATTCCTTTTGCCACAATCGAAACATCGGCCCCGGACCTTTCACATATCTGGGCCATCTCGTTAATAAAGGAAATTTTTGACGCTAAAAAAGCGTTTGACGCATACTTCACCATCTCAGCTGATTTTAAGTCACAATCTACAATGGGTTTTCCAAGATGTTCGTATAAACTTCTCATGACGGCAAATGCTCTTTCAGATTCTGATCCTATTACAGTTCTATCAGGATTTCTCATATCCTCAACCGAATAACCCTCTCTTAAGAACTCGGGGTTTGAGACAATATCAAAATCTACATGATATGTAAGATTTTCTTTTACAACTTTTTTAACTTTCTCATTGGTACCTACGGGAACCGTACTTTTTGTAACAATAACTTTATACCCATCTAGATTTTTGCCGATATCTTCCGCTACTTTCCATACCGCGGAAAGGTCCGCGTCACCTGTTTCGCTTTGAGGAGTACCGACACAAATAAAAATAATCTCGGAATTTTTTACACCTTCAGAAAGTGATGTTGTAAATGTAAGTCTGTTTTCGGATATATTTTTTAAAACAATTTCCGAAAGACCTGGTTCGTATATAGGCATTTCTCCTTTTTTTATTCTTTCGATCTTCTCAGCGTCAATATCTACACCAATTACCTCATTTCCCCAATCAGAAAAAATTGCAGCACCTACTAAACCAACGTATCCTGTTCCTATTACACATATTTTCATATTTAATTGAAATCACCCCTTAATTTAATTACTTATTTTTCTTCAGGGGATATTGAGGTGAGTTGAGCAGTTTTATATTTCCCCCTTAAAAATCTAAATCTAATCTGTAAAACCTCTAAGGCCATCTTAATTGAATCAGTTAACGGACTTACCCTAGTGGTTTTAACATATACCCAAGTTACCGGTACGGACTTTATTCTATAACCTAATTTCTTTGCAAGCAACAAGACTTCTACATCCCATGCTCCGGTATAAGGTTTTTTTAATACCTTAGCGTCCTTTAAACCGTGTAATCTTGGAAATATGTCTTGAACACATTCTTTTTTGAAAAGTTTAAAACCGCACTGAGTATCCTGTATACCGGGTAAAGCAACAAATCTAACTAACGTATTAAATACCCTGCCCATCAAATGTCTGTGAAAAGGCTCACTAACTCTTTCCGCTCCAACACCCTCCCTGGAAGCTATGACAATATCGTATTCCTGTTCTTTCGCCCAAACGATAAGTTTTTTTATCTCTGTTATTGGCGCCGAAAGATCTGCATCAGCCATGTAAATATAGTCTCCCTTTGCAAACATAAATCCTGACCAAACTGTGGGACCCTTTCCTTTGTGAGGATTTTTTAATATCTTTAGCTCAGGATTTTCATCAATTAGACCCTCCACAATAGAAACTGTATTATCGGAACTACCGTCATCCGAGATTATTAATTCAAATGACTCAGACATCCCTCTCATAAAGCCTAATATCTGAACTATTGTAGACGATATTTTATCCGCTTCGTTATATGCAGGTACGACTATTGAATATTCCATTATTTTTTTTCCTTCCATATTATTTTACTATAAACAATAAAATTCCAAATTAATCCAAAAACTATACCGATGAAAAATGCTGTGTTAGAAACCAAAAAAGTATCCCCAAACTTAGATGCCGAAAAATTAATTAGCTGGGAACGTAAAAATATGGGGACATAAGATGAAACAAAGTAGATAATAAAACCGAAAATCTTCTTCTGGGTTCCTTCAATTTTATTTTTATTAAAAGACCAAAAATTATTTAGTAAAAAAGTAGTTATCATTGCAATTAGACCGGATATCAAAGAAGAGGTTTTGGAGTTTTGAATTGTTAATCTTAGAAAATTAAATAACCCCGTATCAACGAACAAACCTGCAAAACCTACGGCACAGAATTTTAGGAACTTTTGAGTATCCTCATCTTTTAATCTTAATGTTATGACTACTCTCAATGAATCTTTTAAATTATTTTTCTCCATCTTTGAGTCTCCCTCGTCCCTCAACCCGAACTGTATGGGCACTTCCTTTATTTTTGCACCTACCTTGTGCATCTTAG
>JAHYJU010000006.1 GCA_019428825.1 Patescibacteria group bacterium
GTCCTACGATTCCTATTGATAGCGATGGCATACGAGTATTGTAGCAGTGAAGAAGAAAAATGGAAGTGATTCACGAATACCTAACGATAGAAAAAAGGCAAAAATTACATAAAGCTCAAGATTTTTAAACATTAGCCTCTTTATAGAATATTGATTTCTCACCGTATTTTTCAATCTGACTTTTCTTCTCTTCTTCAGGAACCCTATCCAAAATAAATTTAACCGTTTTCGAATATATATCAAATCTATCATCTCCAACTTCAGCTAAATTCACCATGTAATCAAAAACCTCCTCTGCTTCTTCTCTTCCACTACCAGCGTTTAAAATCCAAAAAACCGGGATCCCGGGAAACCCCTCCTCTTGAAAACCCAGCAAATCCAACTTATCGGATAAAACATCTATATCCATAAAATCTTTACTACATAACAAACCAGGAACACAAATAACGTAAGGTTTATCTAACCATAACTCATCTGGTTTCATTGGATCAGAATCACTATACACAAGTATATTTTTTTCTAAGCCTAGGTAATAATCTATGCCATTTACATTTATTACTTGTAGCCACTTACTATCATCTATCTCTTTTTCCATCTCCTCCAGAGCACTTTCGTACTGTTTCCTTGTAATCTCCAACCTACCATCTTTTTTTATTTCTGCACCACCTTTTATTAAATCTGCATCAGAAATAATTCTACTTTCTGTTTCCTTTATTTGTTCCTCAGTAAACTCTGGTAGTTCATTATTTTTCATAATATTTTCTCCTATAAAAATTTACTTAGTAAATTATACTAGTTACTTATTGTTAATTCCAAAATTTTGATTTTCCTCTCCTTCTTTACCTAAATCTTCGTCAAGCTCAGTACGGTCCTCCTGACCTTCCCTACCTTCTAAAATTTCTTGGATTATTTCAGTAATTTCTTCATTCTTGTAATAGTTACCTTCACTACCTTCTAGAGATAATTTGATTGCATTGTTTATCTCCCTTGGTCTTTCAATATTTGCAAAATGCCCCGCTCCTTCAACAATCAGTCCCATTGAACCCTCAATCTCTTGGTGAATACGAAGTGCGTTTTCAAGTCCCTCTTTATCCTCTTCACCAACAATCACCCTTACAGGACATTTGATTCCCTTATCCTCAGTATAGTCCTTCCATAAGTCTCTTTGCCATCTATAGATATCTCCCTCTCTCTTTAAAACTGTGCCTTTATTATTTTCTAGCATCTCGGAAACTAATTCATAAGCACTGTTATTTCTATCTCTCAATTGTTTCAAAGGTTCAGACTCCAACCAATACTTTCTAATACCTTCCCACCACTCGTCGTCTCTTACTTGTATTTCACTTTTATGTTCTCTTTTTTGGCTGTGATCACTAACACGTTCCTGAACAAAGGTATTCTCGCCCTCTTGTGCAAGCTCCCTAAGCTCTGTTTTTCTGCGAATGTAATAGCCGGTAGATGGATCCAAAAGAGTTATACCCTCTATATTAACTTTCCTTCTTGCTGCAGCATCCAAAGCAATACCTCCTCCTGAAGAATGACCAATCAAAAATACTTCTCTTTCCCCAAAAACCTCACCAATTAATTCTTCCATATCCTCAACATCAGTATATTTATATTCATCATTAATCTCTTTGTCTAAAGGGTCATCAGACTCACCATGACCACGTCTATCGTAAATAAGAACAGGATGGCCATCTTCTACTAGCTGGTTTATCAACTCTTCTTGAGAATTCCATGATTTTCTGTTAAGGAGTTGTCCGTGAATAAAAACGGCTGGAGCTTTTATTCCTTCCGAATTACGTACCTCGTAGTTTATTTTTCCTCCGTTATAGTTTAATTCTTTATTTTGAATACTATTGGCCATTTACGCAAATTATACTAGCTAATATATCTCTTTTCTATTCTTAATTTATACAACCAACCATAATTAATCTGTTCCTTAAACTACATTTAACTGGGAAATGGAATATGGAACTATAGAACTAACTATCCTTTCCTTCCCTTCCCACCCCTTTCAACAATCACCCTTTCCTTCATAGGTTTTGGTAATTCGATTGTGAAATGAAATGGAACTTTCTTAACTCCCCTGCCTGCCGGCAAGCAGGCCTGCCCTCTTGTGAAAATAGTGTACGGATTATACTCAATCTGTCCCTAAGCTAAAACTCATTTTTAACCCTCAATCTTTCGATACCATACTTTTCAAACTCCTTTTGATATTTTTCATAATATTTGTGCACCTTTTCAGGAAGCCAAAAATTTTTCCTTAAATCCTTCATTTCTTCCGATGATAGAGATTCAAAAAAATCCCGTTTTCCCAAACGAATCTCTAAGTTTTCCCAGAATTCTATATCATTATATTCCGCTATTATTAACTCTTCTTTTTTGCATAAATCGCTGGAAGGAAGCTTTGAGTTATTAAAATCCTGAACCAGGTCATCAAAACCCATCTCTTCAGCTTTTTCTAATACGAAATCTAGCTGTTTCTCAAACCTTTTATAATCTTTTCCATTGTATACAGCTACTGCCTCCCTTACTGAATTTCCCACCATAAAAGAAAACAATAAATCTGCGAGATCTTTTTTTGACAACTTAGATAAAGTTTTAATTTCTTTCTTTTTATTTTTCATTGTAGTCATCTTATCCTCTCATAAGAATCGATATAAAATCTAATTCTATTGACAGAATCATCTATTAACTTGTTTTTAACAAAATCTCTTTGGGCTTGATCTTCCAACAGCTCACCTAAACCCAGGTGTATCGTTCTTTTGTTAAAGTTTGTTAGAATGTAGTCAGGTAGACTTTTAAGATAATCCATGAGAGTCATTCCTGTGACTTTTTCAATTATATACCCATTGATATCCCAGCTTTTTTTAAAAAAGAAATTAATATCATATAAATCTCTTGAGGTGGCGGCGTGACGATACTTTAAAGCAAGCAGTTTGTTTGCAAAAATATCCTCCTCTTTCATTACTAATATCGATGTACCATAAAATTCAAGGAGATCATAACTATTTATCTTCTCTATCTTTCGAGTAGAAATCTCAATTTTTATTCCGTGTTTTTGAGCAGTGTGAACAAGGTAAAAAAAGATGGTATTAGTTTTTATATGTCTATCCTTTACCTCCCCATATTTGCCGAGAATACTTGGTAATAAGTCGTAAACTTTATCTTTGACGTTCATATTTAAAAGATTAAAATCCAAATCAACAGAAAAACGAGGTAACCCATGAAAAAAGTAACATGCGGTGCCTCCTTTAAAACCCAGTGCGCTGGAGAGCGAGCTAGTGGAGTAAACATCATCCAAAATACTGCGCATTGTAGTTTCGTGTTTAATACGATCTAGCATATTCCTCCAAGCTTGTTATTATACTGAAAGTTTCTTTCCTATCATAAATAAAGGCTAATTCCCTTAACTTTTCAAAATTTATATCTCTCAAATTATCGAATACAAAATCTTTTTTGATATAGATCATATCTAATAAAGCTCTCTCTTTTGAAGCAATAAAATATTTTTCATTAGCAACAATTCCTTGACTGCTAAATAAAATGCTACTTTTCACTTGTCGAAAAATCATATTCACGCCACCTACCGTCATTTTAATAGATTCCTTGCTGGCCAGTGTTATTCTACCATCCCATTGGAATATTATACCCTCCTTAAAAAGTACGGTCTCAAAAGTAATATACGAGGGTGTTCGAAGCTTGTTAGCGAGCTCCATATTATTTACAGAGCGTCCTTTAATAGCATACAACCCTCTTTTTAGTTGAATAATCTTACCAGAATTTTTTAGATAATTAATTCGTCGTACTAGGGACCTGTAATTATCGTATTTCCACAACTTATTAAAGTCCTGTGTTGAAAACACAGTCTTTGAGGTAGTATTTAAGATATCTATTAAACCTCTTGCATTATCAGTCATAGGTTGACAATACTGTATAACTATAAAGGATGATAGTCAATAACTAAAAGCTTGTACCTATAAAATTAACATTTACACTTTGATCTTTTATATAAGTTCATTTTAGCAGTGAAAGGTGAAAATGGAAGTGATAACCAACTACTCATAAGTATAATAAGTAGCTCTACCCTTCCCTTTTCTTTTTATTAATCCTAATTTTCTTAATTTATAAAAATCCAAAGCTCGGGTAGATTTGGCTCTATCGGTTAATTTTGAGTACTCGCTATCAGTTATATAACCGTACTCCTCAATGTGTTTTAAAACTTTACGATCGTGGTCTCTTAGAGAAGTACCGGGATCCGTCCCGAATTTTTCAAGCTCTTTTGACACTCTTATCAACTCATCAATTATCCCGTCAGTAAAATATTCTAACCATTTAGTAAAATCTACATTTTTTTCAATTTCGTAATAATTTCCCTGTACCCCAACATTTTGAAAGTATTTTGTGACATTTTTATTGTAGTAATTTTCAAAACTAAACAAATTAAATGTATCTAGGCCCATATTTGCCAACAATAACTTTGTTAATAACCTCACTGTTCTTCCATTACCATCAACAAAGGGATGGATTATGACAAATTGTTTATGAAATAAACCTGCGATTATGATTGGGTCTATTTCCTCCTTATTTTTATTTACATAATCAATTAAAGCTTTCATTAAATCATTAACATCTTTTGCATCCGGTGGAAGGTAGATAATCTCCCCATTCCTTGGATTGTTTACAACAACAGGAGCATTCCTATAATCTCCAAAATTCCCATTTTGTAATAAACCTTTCATAACTTTTTTGTGTACATCTAGAACTAACTTTTTATTAAACGTTTTGCTTTTTCCCATAATCTTTCGAAGATAAATTAATGCATCATTATAGTTAATAATTTCTTTTTCGCTATCTCTTGCATGTTCAGGCTTGTTTTTGAGGATCTTTTTTACCTCAGTTAAAGGCAAAATATTCCCTTCAATACTGGTTGATGAATAAACTGACATACTAACTGCAGTTTTTTCCAAATTCATTTTTATTGTTTCAGGAAATCTTCTATTATTTAACTCTGTTGTTATCCTTGTTATATCCTTTATATTGAAGAGTAATTTTGGGGTTATTGTATATTTGGGATCAAATTCCATAGACATATTTTAGACGATTATTAGACGATTGTCAAAGAGAACTTCTAAACTAGTTACACTTTAAGTTAATAAAAACATAATAGCCGGGACTTTTATTTATTTACTCTTTTTATCCAACTCTTCAAGAACATCTCCAAACAAATCAAGTTTTCTTAAATCCACAGAATCAAACAGGAACGGGTTAATTTTGGTACCAAATGTCCTTGGAATACCTTCGTCTTTAAATTTTTTCAGCGCTTCCTTTATCACATTTTGAACCTTATTCTTTTTCGCGAAAGATGAATCAAAACCAACACCCTGAGAATACAACCAAACAATGTCATAGATATCCCTTGGCTGAGTCTTTTTTCTTTTAACATAAGCGGTTAACTTCTGTACCATTGTTTGATCTAATTTATTTGCCACTACATTTTCAATAAAACCGTATTTATTGAAAAGAACTAATTCCGTTACTTGGCCTACCCAGTTATTTGTATAATCAAACTTTATCATCAGCTTTTCTCTGGGATCGGTTGAAATCTTTAAATCTTTTAGTAAATTCGGGAATCTTAAATCAAAATATGTCTTTCCCTCTGTTATCTGCTCTCTTAATTCAAGATTAAAGCCCTCTTTATGAAATCTATTAACTACATCTGTGACCAAAGATATTACTTCTTTATTTGATAACCCTAGGTTATCAAAATCAAGGTCTTCGGAAAAACGATTTAAGTTTCTGAGAAGTCTTAGACTTGAACCACCAACAAAAGACATTTTTTCTGAACCTGATAAGGAGTAAAAAATAGATATAAATTTTGATTGCAGGTACTCCCTAATTACACCTCTTTTTCTATCTACAGGAATACTGTTTTGCTTGGCGAATTGAAGTATTTGGTCGAAATTTGAAATAATATTGTTCATAATCTTAACACCTTCCCAACCCACTCGGGAAAATGGGAAATATATTTTCTTAGTATATTATTGTCATTATTTGACATATATATTCTACTGCCCGATATATCTTTTATACGCCTAACATAGATGTAATCCAATAGAGCTTTTTCTATTGATGCAATGTTGTAGTAGATATTACTCTGTTCGTCCAATACACTTTTGTAACCAAAAAAAAGATTCGAATTAACTTTACTGTAAGAGAATTTTCCTATCTCAGTATCGAATTTTTTTGACGTTACTGTAGTTATACTAGTTATTGTAGACGGTATGTCAGGAATTACTCCGTAAATATTTAACGCGTACTCTAAACTTACATAAGAGGGTGAGTAGAGTTTGTTGGCAATTACCAACTCATCTATTTTGGAATCCGGAAACATAAATAATTCTCTTTTTATACCAATTACCTCACCTCTATTTCTAAATCTATATAACTGGGTGTTTATTTGTTCTTTTGATTCATGAGAAAATGCTTTGGATATATCGGTTCTTGTGAATATTGGGGTTTTAATTTTTTCTTTTAGTTCTTTTAGTGTCATTAATAGTTAATATACAATAGTGTATATTATCTGTCAATAGTAATTTCGAATAAAACGTGAAAAAGCGAATATAATTTTGTAGTATTTCTAAATTAAAGTATCTTCATAAATGAAAACTCATCTGTATGCGTCTTTTCTATGATCAAGGGTATATATTTTTATCTCTTTTTTGTCCGGGTTAAAGATAAAAAGTACTCTGTAATCACCTACTCTTAGTCTATATCCATGAAGAGGTTTTTTTAACTTTTTAACGTTTGCTGTCTTACCACTAAAATTTTCTAATGTTTTAATTTTGGATATAATGTTTTTTCTATTCTTTGGAGAAAGTAATTTTAGCTTCTGTTGAATTTTTTTCTCAACATATACTGTGTATTTCATTCATCCATATCCTCAAGAAGATTGTCCAAAGTAATAAAAGAGTTGTCTTTTAAACTAATTGCTTTCTCCAGGTCTCTGGAATCTACATAATCTTCATAGGATTTAACAAATTCATCGTATGCTTTTGGACTTAAAAATACACCTACTTTTTTATCCCTGTTCATAACTAACACAGGTTCTTTACTCTCTGATATTACATCAAAGGTTGGTTTGGTTTTTCTTTGAAAATCACTAACTGAAATTATTTTTTTTGGTAATGGATTTAACATGATTTACAGTATATATGCTGTAAATTAAATGTCAATGAAAAGTATTATCGCTAATGTATTTCTTTCTCCAACATCAACAAAAGCTCATCTTTAAGATGGGGTAACACAGTGTTTAATTTCCCGGAATCAACTAATGGGTTTAAATCCTCATTTAACAAACGGGTATCAACGTTATCTTTGATAAATTTAAATAGACTTTCTATGTACTCCTTGTAGGACATTTTTGATAAATCTTCTACAACTTTTTTATTTATTTCCAATCCTTGTGTAAAAAAATTGTGAATATCGTAAAAATCTCTCCCTGAAATTTTTCCGGTTTTGTCGAAACGACTCTTGGCAGCAATTAACTTGTTGGCAAACATTGTGTCTAATGTGTGGCCACGACAGTACGTATTTAACTCAAGTAAACTAACCGATTCGTATTCATTGAATTTACTGGGTCTATCATTTATCTCTAATTTAAGTGTGTTTCTTTGAACTTGAGGTGTATCGTATTTTAAGAAAAATTGAAGGTGGTTTTTACTTTCATCTTTAATTAATAAACCAAGATCATTAAATATCTCATATAGAGAGTCTCTTATCTCAGACTTAAATGTGTCGTCAGGAAGATCAAAATCCAAATCAGTCGAAAAACGGTCCAAAACACCTCTTAAGGAAGCGTAAGTACCTCCTTTAAACATCAGATTGTTTGACAGTAAGTTATTAGAAAGAATTGATCTTAACAATCTTAAAAGTTGAATTTTGTGATTTATATCTTCTTTTTTTGGTGTAAACATATTTAGTAACCTACAAGTTCTTTAATTTCAGATACGCTACCCCAGGTAATAGGTGATTCGTTATCAAAAAAATACTTTGGATTGTAATACTGAATATCAACTACTGCACGCTCCAAAGAAGCAATTGAGTACTTTTTTTCATCTTTTATTCCAACACGATTAAAAAGAAATTCGGAATTCATCTTTCTGACTAAAAAAGATATATTTTCATATTTAAAATCCATTTCTCTATCTCCTACTAATGTAATTTTTTTTACGTTTTGCATAATAACTCCGTTCTGACTTAATACTGTTTCTAAAGATACATAAGAAAAGGGTCCTGATAGAGCACAACCTATTTCAAAAGGATCAAGTTTTGAAGGCTCGATTTTTGAAAACATTCCTTTTTTTATTCTGTGTAGTGTTTTGTTTTGAACGTATCTTTTTAATGTAGTCCAAAGAGTATTTTTATTTGTTATACCCCAGATAGTTGCTATATCAGAACTTGAAAAGATGTTTTTGTCAGCGTTTATCAGCATTTTTAATTTATCTTTTTGGTCTATCCTGTACATATATGTACAGGATAACATTAGAGATATTTAAGTCAATATTTTTGTCTTAAGCTAATTTTAAACGAAGAATATTAATTTTTGATTAAATTACAACTTATTTTTTTTCTTTGAAACATCTCTTTTACCTACATCATAATCACTTCTATACTCATCCCTTAACCTGTCTGATAAATACATTTTAATTAAAGATTGGTAAGGAACATCCTGAGCATTTGCTTTTTCTTTTATCCTTGAAAGCAAGTGATTTGGCAATCTTATGGATATAGATGTGGTAGAAGGTTTTAGATTTGGAAATGTAACCGGAACAAAATCCTCCGGTTCATAATATTCGTTTAGATCTATCTTGCTCCAAAATTCAAACTCTTCGTCTTCGCTTTTAAATTTAGGTATTTTTAGTTCTTTTTTCATAAAGAGGATACTCCTTTTTAATTAATGTATATAACGTATATATACATAGTCAAGATTTATTTTGATTAGAAAGAAGTGGTTTATAAAAACAAAAAAGCCCGGACATCTTGTGTTAAAAGAAAAGAGTCCTACCTACTCTTTAGTTTTTCACTTGATATCCGGGCTTTTTTAAAATTTAATTTTCTTCTAATTAAATTCTTCTAATTCTTTAAATATTTCTTTTAAAAAATTGGAAGAACTTGGGAGGTAAGTGGTAAGAATATAGTTGTAACAGATATACTTACCTCCCATAGAATTACATTTGTTTTAGAGCCTTTTCCAAGCCCTCTTCGAGTAATAAATACAAGAAGAAAGGCCAAATTACGATGGCTCTGATACTTTGGATTTTTTTCCTTGGGTATGAAAAATATTCAAAAATAAATCCGAATATGATATACCCCAGAACAATGGAAATATCCAAAGTTTTGATGTTATGACCAAAAAAGAGTGAATCAGCAATTGAAATCACTCCATATCCGGTTAGTCCAAATACTATGGCTAACAAAATAGCCATCAGTAAGGACATAAAAATACATAAAACAAACATCAAACTTTTTTTCACTTTAGCCTCCTTTGGCTTTACACTCTTTTCGCATCTTCTTTTTCTAAATCCTCATTCCTTTTTTCAAAAGATGAGCGGTCACCAATAAGACGATGCTTGGTACGACCATGGCCATGATGATTAGGTACTGAGAAATCAAGTACCCAATCGTTGTCTGTGACTTTAAACAGTGCGGCCCATTTCATACCGTGCCCATCCCCATACTCAAATATTTTTTCCAAACCTTCCGCCTTGTCAATAAAAACAGAAGACATGGCATTGTAGGAGATGTGCATAACAATGTAGGTCTCACCAGGAGTTAATTTAAAAACTCCCTTTGCTAAAGAACTCATTCGTGCCCTTGAAGGTAATTCAAATTTCACATAATCACCATGAATAATACCTTTTTCGAAGGAATTATTATCAACATATACATGGCGGCCATAGTAATTTGAAGCCACAGGCACCAATATTGTTGCAGGGCCAAGCTTTCGACGGAGCTCTTCTTCAGCTTCTTTAGCTGTTTCTAAATCAGCTAATTTTTGGGCAAGTATTTCCTCCTCTTTTTGTACAGCATTTTTTTCTTCAGCTGTAAGAGACAAACTTGCCGATGTTACCTTCAGTCCTTTATCGTTCTCCATGAGGTCTTTTACTACAACCTCACGGTTCGATAGATCTACCCCATAAGGCTGTCTTGAATCAAGGGCGGTTACATGCATAAAAACATCATGCCCTTGAAAATTAACAAATCCAAATCCACGATCTTTATACCAACGTACAATTTTAGCCACTTTAACCTCCTTTTTAGGTTTAATAGGGATAGCTTCCCTTTTTTCTTTTTTGTGCTTTAGGCAAATGCCTCGGCTACACTCAAAACCGCCTCTAAATTAAGAGGAATTAAATTACATATGTATATAATCTAATTTCTCCATTTTAGATTTTTAAAAAAGGTGTTGAGGAGAGGTCACATAATTAATCACATCTAAAATTTTGATGTAAAAACGTACGTGAAACCCCTCCTTTGATTGCTTTTTTGCCCTATGGTCTCGCCCACACAGTACTTATTCCACCTACCATCCGGTAGAAATAGGAAAAGTTCCATCTGTATGGATCCGCATTTACGTTTTGGACACTACTTCGCTTAATTTTTGTAAAGCAGTATGTAGTGAGAGGTTCATCACCTCAGCCAAACGCCACACGTCTATCAGCATGAACTGACACTTTAGCATGTGGTTTGTATTGAAGAAGCCAGTGCTTACAAACGCACTGTCTGGACCTCAACCTTTTTAACTTTCTCATAATGCGAGAAACTAAAAGTTGCGGTGCCATCTTCCTTCAACTCCCTATCCATTACGGCCCGAATAACCGGGCTAACTTTCTGAGAGTTAATAACCTCAGACAGGATGGGAAGAGGAAGTACGGCTTCCAGCACAGTCGCACTGTGCTCCTCCACCAGCTCGAGAACACGATCGGCATCTGGTACTGTTTCCGAGATCTGTAATATCTCGGCGTTAGAACCAAAAATCCGCTTTAGCTCTGCAAGCTGTTCCTCACTTGCCGGGTGGCGCGTGAGGCGAAGGATCACTTCCTTCACTTTTTTCTCCTTTCCTTTTTTATTCCCTGCAGGATTGCAGGGTAAGATTGGCTTGACCTTTAAAGGAAGTCATCTCCTTACCGATTGTTCGGTAATAAAAAACAAAATTAAATAAATTTAATTTGATCTTTTACCACAAAACAAAAAAAGGTGTTGAGGAGAGGTTCGCGTTCACATAGTTGCATTGAAATTTTCAATGTTAATATGTACGTGAAACCTCTCCCCTGATTGCTTTTTTTAGCTCAGCTGTTTAAAACTTTTTAAATGATAAGCGAGCTTGTACTTACCAAAACCTTTTTGGCTGCAGAACATTAGATCCTGATTATAGGATTTACGGTGCCAACCGTTGTTCTAAGTGAGCCGAGGAAAGGTGATTCCTCTTTTTTTACTAACTCCAGCGATTAAGAACCGCTGAAATTATTCCTTCTCCTGGGATCTTAACTTCCAACCATTCCTGGTCGGAAAAAAATCCCTTGATGCCCATCAAGGCATATACCTTGATGGAAGCGCCCAAAAAGTCCACTACCTCCTCGAAGGAGGTAGTTTTTCGTACTTCCCCCAAATTCCTTACCATTCCCCCCAACTGGTAAGTTTCCCCCTTTTTCTCGACTATCGTGTAATAACCTCCAGGGAGGTTAATACACATGTACCCACCCTCTCGGATGGATACGCTATTTATTCCCTCAATGCCTTCTATGGCATTGAGGGTTTCTAATATCCACTGGGGGATTTCATTGGGGAAAATCCCCAGTTCAAGAATAAACTCTGCCATTTTTTCCTCCTTTTTCAGGTCTGTTGGGGATGGCTCCCCATTTTGGATTTTCCTATCAAGCGTTTTTGCTCAATAGCTAGTACAGGCATTCTTGGTAGGCAGGAATAAATACCTGTACATAGTTATTGAACAAATAATTACAACAATTTTTGAATTTTCATTGATTTAACTTAAATTTTCAAAGTACTCTTTCCTTAACTTTTTCCTAATCTCAACTCTCATTTTTAAAAAATTAAGAGCTGAGTTAGGAGACCATCTTGTTAAAAAAACAAAATGATAAACTCTCTCCTTTTTAGGTAGTATCCATAAACCTATTTGGTAGGATACTTTAGGCAGGAAGTAAACAGATTAATATTCACTACCTTTTAAGTTCTTTAATTTTGAACTTTTTCTAATTCTTCTTAGATCTTTTAATTTCAAATCTCTAAGAGCAAAATTTTAAAGCAATCATATATTGGGCCACTCTTCTCGGCAAAGCTTTAGCGTAGCCGGACAGATTCCCTATTTGTTAAGGTTTTTACCTTAACTTCTGAATAATTTTATTCAGATTTTAAAGTCTTCCTAATCTTTCGTATTAAAGGGATATACCCAGTAATAACCAATTTGGTAGGAAAAGATTGTAGGCGACTATGTAATTTAATGTTTAAAAGATTAAAATTTTTATCTTCTAAACAAAAATCTGTCTAAGATATCGGTGGGTCTAACTTAGTACTCTCCCCGGTTTATTTAAAATAGAATATATTTCTATGAATATGGGATGATAGGTTATTGTCCCGTGTATCTTAGGCAAGTTTCTGTTTAGAATTAAAAAAAGCCAAGAACTGAAAAGAATATTTTTATTCTTACCAAATCCCGGCTTTGTTTATTTAAAAGAAAATCTTTTTTGGTAGGCCTTAAAGATCTGGTAGGTTCTTTTGCTTCTTTCTATGTAGTTTTAAAAGTACTCTCCTTCTTTCTTTTTTTAATTTCTAACTTTGAACAACTGAATTATATCTTATAGTTTTATATTTGTCAAGTACTTGTTAACAACTAGTTAAATCTCTTAATCTGTTCTTTCTATTGATTAACAAGCATATATTACTACAGGATATAATATTTGTCAAGTACTTATTGACAAGTGTATTTATCTTATATAACATATAAGCATGTACAAAAAAGTTCTTGAAGATTCAGGCTTAAAATCAGGTGAAGCAGAAATATATGATCTTCTATTACAATACGGCGACTCCCCCGCTTCCGATATAACTTCCAAAACAAAATTTAAAAGGGGAATGGTATATAAGTTTTTAGATGATTTAGAAAAAAGAGGTTTAGTTTCTACTTATAGAAAAAATAAGAAAACATATTTCAAACCCGAGCACCCTTACAAACTTCTAGAATCTATAGAAAAAACAATACAAGAATCTAAAACTCAGGAAACAATGCTTCAGAGTACACTTTCTCAAATAGTTAATACCTTTAATACATTACAGAACAAACCGGGAGTAAGAGTTTATGAAGGAATTGATGGAATAAAAGAAGTTTATATGGATACTTTGAGGGAAAGTAAAGAAATATGGGCTATACTTCAAACTTCTGATGTTGACCCAAAACTATATAAATGGCTAACAGAAGAGTATACTCCAATGAGGGCTAAATCTGGAATAAAAGCAAAAGTTATTGCCGCTCAGGATTCAAAATTAAAAAAGTATATTGAAAAAAACAAAGAGGAAAACAGAGAAACAAAAACAGTTCAAACAGGAAAATTCCCTATAGCCATTGAGATGAACATTTATGGAAACAAAGTAGCCTTTATGAACTTCAAAAAAGGGGAGAGTAATATCGGAATTATTATTAACAACAAACTCATTGCTGACACTATGAGGGCACTATTTTCTTTAGCATGGGAAGAATAAGATAATTGATAAACTATATAATCACAATACAATTATCTGCTGTCTCTACATCCTAAATACCAAACGACCGTTGTGAATCTCTAATCTTATGGGAGACATTTCTCCTCTTTTGACCTGTTCTCGTAGATCCTCTATTGAACCTTTAAGCCAAGAAGAGTAAACGAAGGGTACTCCCAAAGGGACTCCCCAAGCGTCGACATTCCTATTGTAATCAACACTTGGGTGATATAAACCAATACCGTAAAGCATTTGGAACAGTTCACTTGTTGGAATACTAGAAATATCAAAATCAGGATCTTTTTCTATTTTGTAGTATGAATTATCAAATAATCCTTCTTTTCCAATCGGAACTGTATCTAATTTTTGAACCTTGAATCCGAATAATTTTGCATAAGACTCAAACTGAAATCGAGTCATTGCCATTCTGTTATATTTATGTAATTCATCAGGACCGTCGTAGATATTCCTTGCTCTCTGGGGTAAAACACCTAAAGATTCAAGATGAGCTGAATAATCTCTAGTATTGCTACTGTACTCATCGTCGCTACTCTCTGCTATCTCGGGAATTTCAGGAATGTCAATGATCATTTCGCCACCCTTCTGCAAGATTCTGTGCATTTCATCAAAGAACCTTGCCATTTTCTCAGGAGTATTGTTGTGAAGTATTGTCCTACCTAAACAAAACATAATTTCAGGATTATCAAAACTTTTTTCGGTAGCCTTAGGTAAAGGCATATTATGCCAATCTACCTGCACAACCTTCAAATTTGGAGCATCTTCTTTTATTTGGTGGACATGTTTTTCTTCATATTCATATGCTGTCACGTCTAAACCTTGTTCATGTAACAAAATCGAATGCCTGCCCGTTCCCGCACCAATATCAGCTATTTTAACTTTCTCAGGGGGTATACCTTTTTTACTTGCATAATCTTCTACTATAAGTCTAATCCTTTCTACCTCCGCTTTCGTCTGCTTCTCATTATTTAATGCGTATTTACGAAACTCCACAGCTTGATAAACCGCTGATAAAGTGGTCATTACTTTTGCACCACTTTCTCCCTGAATAGTCCTCACAGTTTCTAAAACATCTGGATTATTCTCAGCATTAAGAAGCAAACCTTCGATTGTTGAAACGACTCCAAATACATTCATCGTCTCTACAGCTATTTTTAGTCTCGCTTCAGAATCTAAATCTTCTTGTGTTAGAAATCGAAAAACAGTGCCTCTCTCCTTTGCAGATGCCAAATATTCTAATGATTCTCTTAAAGCTATTAAATCCTCTTGCTCGCTAGTCATAGCTAAAGTCGTCATAGAGTCTTCTAAAAATGGTATTATTTTATCTCTATACTCTACGTATTTGGGATTTTTTAAGCCATCCTTATTAAATGAACGACCTGTTGTATTGCTTGCAAAGCATAATCTACATGCTAAAAACTTTGTGAGTTCTTTTCTAGCTTCAAAATTTTTATCTTGCGCTAAACGGGATAACAACAAAACACTCTCCGTTATATCTTCTTCCATATCTATAATACCAAGTGTATTTTCAACTTCGACCGCAATCATTGTGGCTTGTCTATCAATCGAATCAAATCGAATCTTCGTATCGTAATTCTCATAGGTTTCTCTATCGTATTCCAACTCCCTGTAGGCTGAATTTATCTTATCCCAAGATTTTAATATAGATGCGGCTTTACCCTTATATATTTCGTAATGCGAGGTTTCTAAATTTTCAGAAATATTGTTGAGACTACCACTCATCGAGTGGTCAGTATTTTCCGGAGATATACTCCTAACTACCTCAAAATCATTAACTATAGAGATTCCCTCAGACATACCCCAATTCTAAATCAAAAATAACCACAGGACAATCAATAGGAAATTAAAATTAAAAAAAAGAAAACCTACTCTAAAATACTCATAATCCTAACCTTCCCAAAATAACCCATCTTCAATAAATCTTTATCCTTAGTTAAAAAAACATCACAACCGGAGTCAGATGCAGAATGAAGCTGAATATTGTCTTCAAGATCAGTTGTAGGACCGGTTAAAGATCTTGCAACTATATCCCCGCTAGTATCTACCACATTAAAGGTCTTAAATAACTTCTCTGCATCCGGATTTGGAACACTGTGTTTATAAACGTAAAACCACACGGGAATAGAAGATGCTGATAAAAATAGTGAATTTGAAGAAAGTTGGTTTAACAGTCCTACATCTCTCTTCTCTACAATATCTATAAAAGCGTTGGTATCAAGAAATATTTTTGCCATATTTTTCCTCTAAATGCTTTTGAAAAATTTCTTTTCTTTTTTTATATGAGTAGTTAGTACCGGTATGAAATGCTTCAATAAAATTCTTCAAATTCTTTTCACTAGAAATAACTTCTTTTTCATCATAAGGCTCTACAACTCCAATAACTTTAGACCTGTGTAACAGAAATGTCTTTTGTCCTTTTCTCAAAGAATCCCTTAATTTTGCTGATTTTGTACGTAATTCCGTAGTTGATAAATAATTCATGAGGTAATTATATATACATTTAAATGTATAGTAAAGTGTATATTTTAAAAAATGGCAAAGCCAATAGATTTCTCTATGTGACCTTGCCAACGAGAAAAGTTATTCAATTTAGGCACCGATAAGCACCTATAACTACTCCATATTCATCATCACTTTCTAAGCCAAATTCATGAGCGGATCTGTTAATATCATCGGACACCTCGCGAGCAACTTTTACAACTTCACTAGGATTGTTTGCTATATAAACCTTTCCCATATAGTGAACAGGCCTACCTTCTTTTAGTGCCCTGGAAATTCTAGTCCCTACATCGTAACCCCACCAAAGATCCTCCTCATCCTCTGTGGCTTCAAAATATTCTATTTCCCAACCCCATCCAAATTTCAAAATCTTGTGAAAAATAATCTCAGGATCAACCTTTGTAACATTTCTCTTCCTACCCTTGTGGGGCCCGGATAAATACGTAAGGTAAACCATTTTCTCTCCTTAGTTTTTTAATTGATATAAAGGATAATACCAAAATTTCTATATAAAGAAAGGTGAATAAAAACCCTAACTTTTCAATTCCTCCCCCAACCTCTCCATCAACAAACTATAGAACCTTAAATTATGAATAGTGGCTAATCTCAAAGAAGTAGTTTCATCATTTTTAAAAAGATGGTGAAGATAAGAGCGGGTGTATCTTGTACAAAGCAGGCAATCACAAGCTTTACTCACAGGTTCGGTATCATGGTAATACTTTTGCTTACTTGGATCAAAAAATGAGTAAAAATTGTCATCACGAACATTTATGTCCGAAATACTGTTAGCATTATACACATATAATCTGCTATGACGTGCATCTCTAGTTGGTAGAACGCAGTCAAAGATATAATACCCCATATCAAAACATTTAACGATTTCATCCGGCTTCCCTATTCCCAATCCGTATAATAAATAATCTGCAGGCGAATTCTCAGCTATAACTCTTGCCACATCATAATTAAAATCTCCGTTGTCTTTAATGGGCCATCCTCCGTACCCAAAACCATCAAAACCTATTTTTACAAGTTCTTTTGCACAATACTCTCTTAGATCAAGGTATTCCCCACCCTGAACCACACCCAGTAAATAAGGTCTATCTTCTTCTTTTATCTTTTCTTTTTCACAAATTTTTAAAAACTCTTCCTTAGACTTCTTAGCCCAAAGAATAGTCCTATCAACCGTATCCTTAGCTTCCTCATAACCTACCCCGGGCTCTGTAAAATCATCCAAAACAACAACCATATCGGGCTTTAAAACCATTTGAAATTGAATTGATTTTTCGGGAGTTAGGGTAATTTTTTCCTTCCCCTGGAGTTTAAAAGTAACACCATCGTCATTTATAGTACCTCGTTTATCACTCCTTTTTGCTAAACTCATAACCTGAAACCCACCTGAATCAGATATCAAAGCACCACTCCATGACATAAATTGTCTTATTCCTTCATGTTCTTCTACTACTTTTTTACCCAAATCCTTGTACAAATGATATGTATTAACCAAAATCCCGGGCGTCTTTGTTCCTTCAATATCAGATGAATCCAATGTTCTTATCACAGCTCTTGTAGCATCAGGAAAAAAGACGGGAAGAGGTACATCCCCATTTCTACTTTTAAATTTTTTTATGGTTCTTTTAGAGATCACAGATGAATGATACACATTGGAAAATATTAAGCAAATAGATCGTTCTAACTTGATTTTTCTTCAAGTAATTTTTGTATAAAAGATGTGATTTCTGGTTTTCTAGATTCTTGGGGAATATTTTTTAAATAAACACTCCAACTTTTTATATGATTTTCAAGTAAAGAAAATAGTTTTGAAGAAGAATTTCTTTTATTTACAATAACTTCTCTACTATCCTCACTTCTTGAAAAAATTCCGGTTAGAAGGTGTTTTGCCATAACTGCGGTACTCGTTTTGTTAACATTCTGACCTCCGGGACCTGAAGACCTGGATTGAATGTATTTAATTTCTTCATCTAAATTATTAAAAACAGGATATTTTGAAGGTAATGAGTCAAGAACCCATTCTGAGTATTTTTCAATAATTTTAAGATTTTCATCTTCATTGGATAATTCAAAAGGAAAGTGTTTAAGATCATTTTTAAGATAAATCTTTGATTCTTCTATTCTTTTTCTTTCTGCGTTTTCTTTTTGAGAAGAACTTATTGCTTTGGAAGTTTTAGGGCCTTTATGACCACTCTTACCTCCTCCCCCTATCTTCTTACCAACATCAGATAAATCGTCCTCTATCTTCCACATTTCATCTTCAGTTAAGGATGTTATTTCTTGAGGATCCATGTTTTTATTATACGAGAATGACAGATAAATACCAAAAGAAAAACAAACTTCAGTGATTTTAATATTTACATCAATGCTCGGGATGTACCCAATAAGCCCGAGCTAGTTTTTTGTCTTCGTCAGTAAGTATACTAATAACATATTCCTTTTCTTTCTTTTCTTCAGAGGTTTTTCCGAACTCTTGTAAAAATTTCTTCCAATTAAGCTCATTGTCTCTCATATCTTCGTTTTGCCACAATTGTTCGGAAACCGACCTTACCCCACTATTATCTCCAATCTCTTCAATCCTATCTTTGGTATGCAAATCTAATATTTTCTTTTTTCTTTCAGCTAACATAAATTTTCCATAGGGATCATAGTCGGAACGTTTAGGACCATGCTCAGTACCAGGCTTATTAGAAGGCTTTTTTCTAATATGTTCTTGTTTGCCATGCAAAAATTCAAATCTATTTGTAAGTGCTTGGGGCGATTTTCCACCCCCATCATCATATTTTCTATCAGGACTTATTTCAGAAGGAATGGGAATTGGTTCAAAAACCTCAGAGAGAGAGGATATTTCATCGTCTCCCATAGGTTCAATATCTTCAGCAGGAACTTCCGCATCATCGGGTTCATCATAAAGCGAAAATAACTGGTCACCGTCAGGCACTCCAACTTCTAAATCATATTCAGCAAATTTTTGTGAAACTTCCATATGAAAATTGTATCAGAAAAAATATGATTATTAATTTACATTATGCTAAATTTTTTATCTAACCAAGCATTCAGATAAAAATGCTATTATTAAAACTATGATAGAATCTCTAACATCCATCGCACAAGGAGAAATACCTATATCAGAAATCTATTCTGAAATTAATACCCTCAAATCAGTAGACCCATCAGAAATTACATTAAAAAAAATATCAGAAAAAGTAACAGGTTTTTATGAATATAATAAGAGTAAAGCGTATGTAAGATCGAGTGGTTGTGGTTCATTCCTGGCAGCCCAGATAATTGCCCTAAACTTAGAAGAAGAAAATAATCCTTCCGATGAAGACATACCCCTTGCAGATAAAGTTAAAAAGGTTGAATCTGCAATAAGACATGCACACAAAGCAACTGGGTATAAGTGGGAGGATATAAAAAATGGCTTTTACGCTGAGGCAGCAATGGCATTAACCCTAAATAATTTAGGGTTCCAAGTAAATATACCTGATCCAGTTGATGACCCTGAAGGAAAAATTGACCTCTTGGTTACAGACCCAGAAGAAAAAGAAAATCCATTTCTAATCACTCTACAAGTTAAAAACTCCGTAAACTTAAAAGAGGGAGTAATAATAGAAAATGCAAACAATCTAGGTGCTCTTATACATAGAATAGAAGATAATTGGGATTATTCAGGAAATTATGAAGCTGCCTCAGATAGGTTAGAACATTTGATTAATTCACTAGATATATCTACAGAACAGATGTTGCAATACCTACCTTCAAGTGATAATTTCCACATGAAAATTATTCCAATAATTGCTATAATATCAGGTGGAGAGGGATCAAAAAACTCAATGTATAACGTTAGAACCGGAAGTCCTATGGGAGGTACTTTTGAAGAAGGGAGCATGGCTACTAAGGTATACGAAGAATTATCTAAAATAATATATACAAAAGAAAGGACGTAAAAATGTTGAAAGGAACACCTATTGGAAAAACATCAGTAGATTGTGAAACTGCGCAGAAGGTAAATAAAGAAATCTCTGAGGGTATTCATCCTGAGAGCGAAAGTCTAGAAGCTGCAGTTATAGCACACACCCTACTGTGCGCGAAATGCCAAAAAGTATTATTCGAACAAGAAGACGCAAAAAATTAACAATTTTATGCGTCTTCTTATACACTTTTATTCAAAACAAAAATCCTCTATTATATAACCAATGCCCAAAACAAAAATATCTCTTCTTGAAAAAATCTTAAAAACACTCTTCATACTAAGTACGATATTCTATTTCTCAATATCAGCATTAGCAGGTACCGACCCACCTGCTACAGAAATACAACTAGAACCTTTCGAACCTGATGGAAACAACGGTTGGTATCTTCAGCCTGTTAAAGTAACTTTAACAGGAACAGACCTTGATAGCGGAGTTACAGAAATAAACTATCGTGTAGACGATGGGAGTTGGGTAAAAAAAGTTTTTTCAAACTCACTAAATCTTGCACCAAACCCATCATTCGAAACATCATGGGTAAGGCCCCCTCTTAACACTCAAGATTGGAACGTAAGCAACTCAAATCCCGGAGGAAGTTATTCGAGAGATAATTTAATATACAAGTCTGATTTTCCAAATACCTCTATAAAAATAGGCTCAACAGATGATAGCTGGCATTCAATAGATCACTATGATATGTTTGCAGCTGCTACCCCATTTACCAACATGTCTGCTTACGCATGGATTAAAACATCAAATGTAACGGGGACAGCATATTTTAATATATATTCAATTTCTCAAGATGAATTTGGTCAAAAAACTACAACATTTATAAAATCAAGCCCGACTCTAACGGGTACTAATGATTGGAAAAGGCTAGCTACGAACTTTACACCTACTGCTGAAAACACAATTGGGGTTTATCTTGAAATTGGCTTTACCGGTACCGGAACCATCTGGATAGATGCAGTAAATGTAAACAGATCACTTGTTCCCGTTACTTCATTTTATGTAAGCACAGATGGGCTTCACACCGTTGAATACTACAGCGTAGATAAAAGGGGAAATATCGAAGAAACTAAATCAGTAAATTTTAAAATAGACCAGACACCTCCGGGCAACTGGGGAAACGCCGGGGCTGTGAGAGAATTATCGGGAGATCTTGGGTCAGACCATAGAGTATATGTTTGGATAGAAGTAACTGATGAAACATCAGGAATATCTCCATCATCAGATAAATTTCAATACACGACCAACCATCAAGACGTGACAACATTCGGTTATTTTTCAGACCTTCTAGCATGTAACAGCGATTGGATTGATATACCACCAAATAACTGGCTTGATACAATCACCATTCAACCCCTAGGCGGAAATTCGGTAAAACTTCTTACTCCAAAAATAGATTTTTGTAATAACAATTGGAAAATTTGTAAATGGACCAGATTTTACGCAGAGGATAACGCTGGCAACTCAATATCCAAGGACATTTGTCTTAACGGACCTTGGATTAGAGTCAGAGGAGGAGGTGTTGTAAGAGCAAATCAAAACATTGACATGGTGGCAGAGGCACCTATAGATGAGGAAAATACAGACGGACTGATTGAAATCGGAGGAAACTCGATAAACTTTTTTAGCTCCTCAGAAAATTTATACTACGCAAATGTAAATCCCCCGCCTGAATATAACTACGACAAAATTTTCAACAGCACTCAACAAACAAAAACTGAAATATCAACATCAGGGGACTTACCAACAACTTCAGGAGTTTATGTAATAGGGTCAGGTTCAGGAGTAACTTACGAAATCACAAAACAAAAAATCCCAAGTACTTACAACACCGCTACATTTAATCAAGTTGTTTTTATAAATGGCAATCTGATAATATCCGACGACATTGAAGTTTCAAACGCCTCAACAGCTCTTTTTGTAGTATCAGGAAATGTGCAAATAGATAAAAAGGTTGAAAATGTAAAAGTAGGTATTGTGTCCGATGGGGATATACACACTGCATATAACCTTGGCGAAGGAGAAACATGTAAAACCCTCAACATGAGCGGAATATTCATGGCAGATGAAATTACATTTGTTAGAACACTATTAGGTCAAAATAATGAAAAGAATCCGGCGGAAGATGTAATTTATGAACCAAAATATGTCATAAAAATGGCAGAATATATAGGAAGTAACTCTACAAGGTGGTTGTATTCGGATTAGAATTTTTTCTTAACCTTATACTCCCCTGTTGGTAAATCCTCGACGATATAACCAAGCTCAAGCATCTGTCTTCTAACAACATCGGCTTTATCCCAAATCCCGTTCTTTCGGTATTCTCCCCTCATTTTTGCTAGATCCAAAACATTTTTAGGAATCTCCACACCAATATGCTCCTGTAGCTTCAATCCAAGAAATTCATCCATTTTTAATATTGTATTTAATTTAGAAGCTTCGGAAACAGGGCTTTTTATAAGCTCCCAAAATACTGCCAACGCTTCGGGAATATTCAAATCATCACTTATCTTCTCATTAAATCTATTCACATACTTTTCGGATATCTGAGCTTTGGGATCGTGCTCATAGGTTGAAATTATTTCATATATTTTTTTCAAAGAATTTTTTGCATTCTGTATAGCTTCCCATGTGAAATTCAAGGGTCCCATATAATGAGCCGTCATGAACAAATACCTCATGTCCAAAGGACTAAAACCCCTCTGCTTGACATCATCAAGAGTATAAAAATTTCCTAGACTTTTACTCATCTTACCTCCGTCAACGGTTAAGAAAGCCCCATGAACCCAATAATTAACAAATTTTTGACCTGTTGCACACTCACTTTGAGCTATCTCATTTTGATGATGAATCATTTTCAAGTCTTCCCCGCCCACATGAATATCTATGGTGTCACCAAGCTCTGTTAAAACCATTGAGGAACATTCTAAGTGCCATCCGGGAAAACCCATTCCCCAAGGAGATTGCCACTCCTGTTGTCTTTTTTTATCCGAAGGAGAAAACTTCCAAAGAGCAAAATCCGTCGGATTTTTCTTTTCAGGATTAGGATCTACCCTAGCTCCCTCCCTAATATTTTCAACAGTCAATCCTGAAAGTTCTCCGTATTTTTCAAATTTGGATGTATCAAAATAAACACCATCGGAAGTTTCATAAGTGTAACCTTTATCTTCAAGTGTAGCTATCAAATCAATCTGGTCATCAATATATTCCGTAGCTTTTGTAAATTTCTGAGGTTCTAAAAGATTCATCTCCTTGTATTCCTGCAAAAATCTTTTTGTATAAAAATCAACGATATCTTTTGCAGACCTTCCCTCTTCCGAGGATTGTTTCTCTATCTTATCTTCCCCGCCTTCAGGGTCACCTTCTGATTCAAACAAATGACCAACATCAGTCATATTCATTATGAAATCAACCTTGTACCCGTTCATTTTCAATGCTCTATGCAAAAAATCAGAAAGACAAAATGTTCTCCAGTTCCCTATCTGCTGATCTCTGTAAACAGTAGGACCACAGCAGTACATCTTAACTAAATCAGGTTCGATTGGTTTAAATTCTTCTATCTGTTTTGTTAGTGAATTATAAATCTTCATAATTTGAGTACAATTTTACCACACTACAATCCCGAGCGTCCTTCCAACGCCCTTGTCAAAGTAATATCATCAGCGTATTCAATGTCTCCACCTACGGGAAGACCTCTTGCAATTCTGGTTATTTTCATTTTGGATTTATCAAAGTCACTTTCTAGGATCAATTTTGAAATATACATAGCAGTTGACTCCCCCTCCATACTTGTGTTGGTTGCTAAAATTATTTCGATACCAAGTTGGTCATCAAGATTATCAAAGGAACTTTCATTTACCAAACCCTCAATTCTGTCTATCAGCTCTTTAACAAAAATTTCATCGGGACCAATATTGTTCAGAGGATCTATTATTCCATGTAAAACATGGTAAACACCTTTGTAATTTGTTTTTTCCAGAGCAAAAGAATCCAAAGGACTTGATACTACTGCAATAGTTCTTTTATCTCTTATTGGGTCATCACAAACAGAACATATGTCATTCTCTGTTACATTTTTACATACTTTACAGAGTTTTGTTCCTTTTTTTAACTCAACCAAAGAATCGGAAAATCTTTCTAATTCTTCTTGAGGAAAATTTAAAAGTGAAAATGTTAATCTTTGTGCGGTTTTAGGACCAATGCCCGGAAGTCTTTCGAAGTAGTCTATTAAGTTTGATATCGGCTTAGGTAGTTTCACTAGAGTATTTTAGCATGTATAAGGTATAGAGGTAATAATTTAACCAACTATCGGTAAACCACCGTCAAAAGCTTCTATTATCGACTTACCATCTACCCCCGAAGGTACAATAACATTCAAATCAGTCAATGCTTCTAATTCACTTTTTTTCAATTTCTTTGGCTTTTCATCACTCAACACACACTTAAAACTTAAAGGCTGTCCAAAAACAGAATCACTTAAACCCTCTATCAATTTCCTTGTTCTTGCACTTTCGAGTCTTTCTTTATGAAAAGGATAAAAAACCTCAACAACAACAAACTTTCCTTCAACATCTACGGGTTTACACAAATTTAAAAGAGCTGTCAGAGAATGATTAAGTTCTTTACTATCCTTTACAAATTTTTCCCATTTACTTTTTACATCTTTAAAAGGAACCAACGGTTTATCATTTTTAACAGATTTAACCGAGACTTCACTTTTAACCACCTTTTTAACCCCAGAAACAATTCCCTTTTTAGTTTTTGTAAACTCGACAGTAGTTTCTTCTTCTTTGCTCAGAGTGATTCCCTTACCTCTTGAGCCGATTGAAGTGGGAGAATCTTCAGGTGTTTTATCTTTTTTAAAATCCTCGGAACCACTGTCCTTGGAACAGATTTCAACTACGGCTATTTCCACCGGAAGCTGGGGAATAAAAGAACTTCTTATGTTTTTATGAGCTTCCAATAAAATATTCGTAGCCCTAACCAACCATTTCGTATTTACTTTTTTGGCCTGCTCCTCAACTTCTTCTAAAACTTCCGCCGTTACATCAGTCATAGCATCCGATACACCTGATTTTATAAAAAGCATTGTCCTTAAATATTTTAATAACTCCCCCACCCAAACATAAAGGTCTATACCCTCGTGATAAACCTCTGAAACAATGTCTAAAGCATTTGAAACTTTTGAATCTAAAAGATATCCTACACATTCAACATATTTTTTCTTTGAGCTTAAGCTTAAAAGAGTATCAACATTCACATCCCCTTCGTGAACCTGCTCTAATAAAACACTTGCTCCTCTGTAATCTCCCATAGAAGCTTCTGCAATTTTTGTCAAATCATCCTCAGATATTTTTATATCCTCTCCTTGAGCTACTTCTTTTAAAACAGCAACTATTTGTTTAATTGTAGGTCTTTTGAATTTAAAGGTCTGACACCTTGATTTTATTGTTGCGGGAACTTTATGTTCTTCGGTTGTACAGAGAATAAATGTTGTTTTACTTGGGGGCTCTTCTAAAGTTTTTAAAAGGGCGTTGAAAGCTTCTGTGGTTAACATGTGAACTTCATCAATAATGTAAACTTTGTTTTTACCCATGGTAGGAGCAAGACGAATTTTATCTTTTAGGTCCCTAATGTCATCTATACCACGATTGCTGGCGGCATCAATTTCTATCAAATCTATGAAGGAACCTTCTTTTATGGAAACGCAGTTTGAACATTTGTCACAGGGGTCTCCGTTAGCTTTTAATTTTGAACAGTTTAATGACTTGGCTAAAATTCTAGCGACAGTGGTTTTACCTGTTCCTCTTGGGCCAACCAAAAGATAGGCATGGGCTGTTTTTCCTGACTGTACCTGCTTCGCCATCAACTCAGCATACTCATTAGTATGCTTCATTTCACTGAATTTTTGCGGGCGATATTTTGTGTAATACATAACTTACTGCCTCTAAGATTTTAGTATAAATGTTGGGGGGAGGTAAACCACTAACTGGTGTTGGAGTATGCTCCGGACTGAGTCCGGGACTGAGTTTAGGACCAATTTAAGTATGAAAAAACACGGAAATTTAGAAAAGGGTAGATTTTCTAGACTGAGTCCGGGACTGAGTCTAGAAAAAAATTTATCGAAAATATATGACAGGAAACCTCTTTAACACCTAAGTTTCCTGGTTTATCAACCTTCGCTAGACTGAGTCCGGGACTGAGTCTAGCAGAGGGCTAAGCCCTTACTTAAATTTAACTACGGAATATAAAATAATTATCTAGATATCAGTATTTAAAGCTCAATTTCAGAGCTGAGCCTGGAAATCTTTTCTAATTCTTCCTCACTAAAATCCTGCAAAACCCACTTATCAACAGGAATATTCACATTCTCAGGCTTTCCTATCCCCACCCTAACTCTCCAAAAATCCTTAGTCCCGAGCTTTTCCATGATATCCTCTACTCCATGATGCCCAGCTGCATTTTTTCCTTTTTGCTTTTTCACACTTCCAAAAGAAAGATCTACATCGTCATGGATAACAATCAAATCATCGGGGGATAATTTATAAAAATTTACTAATTTTGAAACCGCATCTCCGGAATTATTCATAAAAGTCTGGGGTTTTACTAAAACATCTTCTTGAAACTCCGCTATCTCAGATTCAAATTTAGAAGCTTTTTTCCATTTTAAACCCTTTTCTTCAGCTAACTTATCCAGCAAAATAAAACCTGCATTATGCCTACACTTTTCATATTCTTTTCCGGGGTTACCTAATCCAACAATCAATCTCATTTCTTTTTTCCTTTTTTCCTTACTAACTTCTTCCCCACTTCTTTTATTTCTTTCTTACTTTCAACGGGCATACCATCTCCCTCATGATGAATTCCCAAAAGATGCAAAACCCCATGCCCCACAAGCTCGGAAATCTCCTCCTCCAAATCATTATCATAATCCTTCGCCTGTCTTTTTGCCTGATCTTTATTAACAACAATATCACCAAGATACAACGTACCATCATCCTGCTTTTCCTTTATTTCAAAGGATAAAACATCAGTCGTATAATCTCTGTCCAAATACTCTTTATTTAATTTTTTCATTTCCTTATCATCAGTAATGTAAACAGAAATGAATGTTTTTTTATCAAGGATTTTTTCCAGATTCATAATCGTTTTAAAGGTAAAATATAATATTCTCCATCTTTAGATTATTTTTCCACCCTGTTAGCATTGGCCATAGGATGCGGAGCGTCCAAGTCAAAAGGGAAAAATTTTGCAAATTCAAGATAAACCTCTAATTCAGTTTTTTCCTTCTCCAATAAATCATTTCTGCCAACCCTCTCATAAAGTTCAATGTTTTCTTTCCTATTTTTCACTTCTTTTTTTAGCACTCTAAATGCGTCCTCGTCGGTCATTTCCTTATGCTGGGATCTAAACTCAATCTCTATGTTTTTGACCTGCGAAAGATAAAACCTCAACACACCAACCCTTAAAGCATCGCTGGCTTTTTGATATTCAAATAGTTTGGACTTCATCTCATCTACTATCACGATTTTTTCCTTTCAAAATACATTTTTCTTTTCAATTCCTTGTTCTTTTTTCTTTTAACCTCACTGGGTTTAACATAATGTTCCCTATCTTTTGCTTCTTGAATAACTCCTGACTTTAAAACTTCTTTGTTAAATCGCCTTAATGCTTGATCCAAACTTTCACCGTGTCTAACTTTAATTTTTGTCATATTATTTCATCAAATAGTGTATGTGAGTTATCACTCACTATACTTTTTTGATACAGCCGCAATTTTATCGGCTGGAGAAAACACCCCCAAACTCTTACTTTTAACTATATATACAGCATTTATAGACAAAATAATTGTAAATATTTACAGTACTTTTGTCATATATTTATTTATCAGATGATTACTATGTTTGATAGTGCTCATTTTCAGATAAAATACTTTTAATCTATTTTTAATCATCTGAGTAAATTATTTCTTAGTTTTCAATGAATTCCAATTACTTTAGTATACACACACAAATAAACGGAATGCAAAGTTTATACCACAAGACAGAAGCTACAACAATGAGTAAAAATCAAGTTCTTTTTTTCTATTGAAATAACAAGAAATAAAGTATATTTACCAAACTCTTATATCTCTAAAGGTTATTAAGACAACTAATAAAAGTAGAGCTATCATTCCGGCTCTGTGAACACTTGCCTCAAATTTCGGATTAACCTTTCTTTTGGTAACACCTTCAAAAAACTTAAACGCTATTCTTCCACCATCTAAAGCAGGTATGGGAAGCAGGTTTGTAAATGCAAAACCTAATGAAACAATTGCAACTGTATCTATTAGTACTAAAAATTTCTCACTACCCTTGCTTTGAACGATACTTCCCAAAATATTAAAAATTCCGACCGGACCTGTCATACTACTGGAAACAGGTTCAATATCTCTGGTCTCAACTGAAATTCCAATGATTTTACCTAAAGCAGAGGTTGAGTAAGATAACATGTTGTAAGTATGTAAAGGAGCTGAGAATATCTTTTCAAAAGGTGTTTCGTAAGATATTGCCTTAGCATCTCCCAAATACACTCCGATAATTGCGTCCCCCTCATCTTCATTTTGAGGAACGTAAGATTCGGGGACGACGGTATAAGTATTTCTTCTCTCGTAGGATCTATCAGAAATATCAAGTGTTTCAATTTGTACTTCGTTTCCCGCTTTTCCTGATAAATTATTCCTAAGATCCTGAATATTTGAAATGTCCTGACCATCAACCTTTAGTACCACTTCGCCCAAACCCATACCCGACAACATTGAAGGCGAATCCTCTCCCATATCAAATATCATAGTGGTGTAAACAATTTCATTTCCAAATCTGAAATCGTGATCAAATATCATTGGGATATAAAAACTTCTAAAATTATTGGCAAAAAAGAAAATATAATAAAGTAAAAAAGCTGTCATAAAATTCATAAAAACGCCGGCACCTAAAATCATAATTTTTTGCCACGCACTCTTGTTAGCAAAACTCCTGGGATCATTTTTCGTTTTTCCCTCATCCTCTTCTTCATCCTCACCTGTAATTTTGACAAAACCACCAAAGGGAATTAGGTTAATAGAATAAAAAGTTTCTCCAAATTGCTTTCCGAATATCTTAGGCGGGTAACCTATACCGAACTCTTCAACCCTAACACCGTTTTTCTTTGCTGCCCAAAAATGCCCTAACTCATGTATGACAACAAGAAAAGAGATTATTAATAAAACTATTATTATAGTGATAATATTCATAGAAAAACCCTAAACCGTCATTATTTCCTTTTTCTTATCTTCTCCAATGTTTTCCGCTTCTTCAGTAAATTCCTTTATAATGTCCTCAACATCGTCTTTTTGTTTAAATTTTTCATCCTCAGTAATAGACTTATCAGAAAAATCCTTTTCGATATCTTTCATAACTTCCTGCCTAATATTTCTGATAGCATTTTTACAACTCTCCACCTTCTCTGAAACATCCTTGGCAAATTCAATTCTTCTTTCTTCAGTCAAAGAAGGGACGCTTACCCTTACCCTATCTGCTTCTTTTATAGCACTAAGACCAAGGTCACTATTTTTTATACCATTTACAATAGAATCTAAAACACTCTTATCCCATGGAATAACGGCAAGATTGTTGGAGTCCATTACTGTAATTGAACCTAGCTCCTTTACAGTCATAAAAGAACCTTCATACGCCTCAACTGAAATATCCGAGATTAAAGCCGGGGAAACCCTACCTGTCCTAATTTGATTTAATTCAGACATTAAAAAATCTATGGATTTTCCAAGTCTGCTTTTTAGTTCTGATGTATTCATATGTAGAATAATATCAAATAGAGATTTATTCTCCAACAGCAAACTTAGTGAATTTCCTTATCTCTATCTTCTCACCGACCTTTGCTGTAGCTTCATTCACAAGGTCCAGTATCTTTTTTGACGGGTCTCTTATATATTCGGATTCTAATAAACCCTCAACGTCTTCGTAATCTTCCGTACAAACTTGCATTGCCACTTCTTTACAAAGATTTTGAAAATCTTCGGTCTTTGCTACAAAATCCGTTTCGCAACTTAAAAGAACCAAGCTTCCAACTTTACCGCTGTTATGTATATACGAAAAAACTAACCCGTCTTCGGCTACTCTATCTGATTTTTTTGCAGCTTTCGATGCTGCTTTTTTTAATAACTCCTCTTTTGCCTTATCAAAATCATCCCCTACTTCCTCTAATAAACTCTTTATTTCTAGTATTCCCGCTCCCGTCTCATCTCTTAATTTTTTAATTTTCTCCATGTTAATTGACATATATTTTCCTATTCTTCAGGGCTCAGCCCTGGAAGGGCTCAGCCCTGATAAACCTAATAAATTTATTCCTTCTCTTCTTCTTCAGCAGAAGATTCTTTAATAGCAATTTCTTGTTCTTCTTTTACAACTTCTTCTACCAACTTTTCTTCAACAGCCACAGCAACTTCCTCCGGCACAACTTCAACTTTCTCTTCTTCTTTAGCTTCTTTTTCAGCATTTTCCTGTGCTTCTTTCTTTTCTTTTTCAGACTTTCCAAATTCCTTGTAGCCCTCTTCTACTGCATCTGCGATTGCCCTGACTAATAAAGCAACTGATTTTAATGCATCGTCATTTCCGGGTATAGGATAATCAATATCCGAAGGATCACAATTGGTATCAACAACCGAAACTACGGGGGCGTCTGATCTTTTTGCTTCTCTAATAGCTGTTTTTTCTCTTTTAGGATCTAAAACAAAAAGAACTTCGGGAGCTTTTTTAAGAGAGGAAATACCTCCGTAAGTAGCTTCTAATTTTTCAATTTCTCTGTCTATCATTAGACGTTCTTTTTTTGTGTAAATTGAAAACTTACCTTCTTCTCTTCCTTTTATGTAATCCAGGAGTTTATCAATATTCTTTTTTATAGTCTCAAAATTAGTAATTGTACCTCCAACCCATCTTTCACTTACAAACAGCGCTCCTGACCTTCTGGCCTCATTCTCAATAATTTCTTTAGACTGTCTTTTTGTTCCTACAAAAACTATTACTTTACCTTGAGAGGCTTGTTCATAAAGAAAATCACAAGCTTTCTGAAGCATTTCTTCTGTTTTTTCAAGGTCAATTATATGTACGTTTTTATTTACAGTGTAAATGTAAGGCTCCATCTTTGGGTGCCATTTTCTAGCTTGATGTCCAAAATGAACGCCCGAATCTATCATCTCCTGTATTTTAGGTAGTTTATATTTTGCCATTTATATTTTCTTTCTTTTAATTTTTATGAGGGAATTTAAAAAAAGAGTAAGTGTCTTTTAAAATTTCCCTCTTTTACTTTTGAAATTAATTAACTTAGTAATTTCTCACCTGAGCCCCCGCCTACGCTAAAGTCTTTACCTGCCGTAGCCTTTTATAGGCGAAGGTAGGGATTCGGCGGGTAAAACCGCCCAAGACATCTGCGTTCTAAAATCTCCTGGGGGAGAGAGTTTCAGGACATGGGTAAATTATCACGTGGTGGGTGTTTTGGCAATAGGGTTTTATTGGTATTGAAATTACTATTAATTGATAATAACCTATAGATTGATATGAGACTTGCGATTGATGTATAATAAGATTACAAAACTGGAGGCGGGATCAAGTAGAAAGGGAAAAAATGAAACACCTTGTTTTTAAATCTATTGCTGCCAATTTTATTAGCAAGATTTGAAAGGAGGTGATCAAAGGGCCGGCAAGTGGCAAGGTTAAATCCTTAATACTTACCATATAAGCCCTGTCTCTACTTGTTCAAATTTAGGGAAAGGAGAAAAGGAAAAAATTTGATTTTTTAAAAATTAATCCAACCCGCCTCTTTTCTTTCCATATAGAGATTATTTAGTCAAAATATATACTATTAACAACACTCTAAACTATTTTAACTCATAAACCCAAGTATCATTTGGGATATCAGCAAAGTAAAGGTCACCATAATCATTAACAAAATCCTTAAGTCTTGATTGGTGTCTCTCAGGACATCCAAAAAACACAATTCTTTCATCAAGTCTATCAAGAAGTATTAAGTATCTTATATTATTCTCTTTCAATTCAGCATACATACCCTCATTGCTTCTTTTAGAATATCCGAAATACAAACTGTCCCTTACAACCCTTTTATCGTAATCATTTAAAAAGGTTAGAAAAACTTGCTGAGGGAAAGGACTACTATCTAATATTAAACCCTCGGTGTTACTTAACATTGTTGATATATATTCATTACCTAATAAAAATTTGCTTTTTTTAGGATTATTTATAGGATTTCGTAGCAAAAACATTAAAAATGTCGATGCACCTAAAATTAAAAATATAAATCTTAAATACCTTTCTTGATTTCCATCAAAAAAATACTCATAAAGCGGCACTACGTAAATTGGAAACAAAAAGAATAAATACCAGTATACAGTCCTTATTGAAATAAAATAGTAAATGGTATAGAAAAAGGTAGCTAGAAATAAAAAGTTGTCATATTTTTCTCTTCTTTTAATTATAAGGGGTATAAATATTATTATCGAAATGTACAAGTACGGTCCGGGGTCTCTGAGCCTCACACGAATAAATCCACTGTTAATATTATAAAAATAGTTTATTGGTTGACTAAGAAAATCCCAAATACTTCTGTCATTAATAATATGGGAGAAATCTACTGTCTTCTGCTCCCTAAGACACTCCCCATAAACACTGTCAATTTTTTCAAAAACAACAGTAGGATTTTTATCTTTCGGATATATATTTATATTAGTCCAAGGAATCGCCAAACCGAAATTTACAATCCAAAATAATAAAAGTAGAGAGATTATCAGAGGAGATATAAATGAAACCAATAGCTCTTTATATAGTCGATGTTTAAATAGGCTAAAAACATGCAATCCTGTAAGGATGAGATAGAAAGGCAAAACAGAAATCTTAGTCAGTATTGCCAACCCGGAGAAAATACCAAATAATAAATACCTGATCAGGTTACCACTGTTTTTTATGTCTACGTAAATAATGAAAGATAGCAAACTAAACATCAGAAGAAATTGGTCAATTTTAAACTCGTATAGAGCTAAATCAAGATAAACAGGAGTCGTAGCAACAATAAAGATTAGAAAACTATACTTATACTTAGAAAAACCAAGTTTTTTATAAAAAACTTTCAAAAGAAATATATTAATCAAAGACACTACAATAAAGCTGGTATAAACATAGCTTTTTGACATATACCTCCATATAGCAGCCAACATTAATTCTATTAAATAAGGGGGGTGTGCAGAATTAGTAAAGTTTAAGAAAAAATTATCTTTTAACAACAAGACTCTTTTTAGATACCATAATTGACCATCCCAGCTATTATAACGAAGATAACTACTGGAGCTCAGAACTAACATAAGGGTAATTGAAATTAAGAATACATTGAATAGTAAATTTACTATTATTAATTCTTTATTGGAAAGGATTTTTATTGTGAATACAATCAATACCGCAAAAAAAAATGCGACTAAATACCACCAAAGAAGTATAGGCCTACTAATCAAATATATCAGAATCAAAACCGGAATTATTAAATATTTTTTTCTTAATAAATTTACTTCTGAAGAGAGCGTTTTAAAAAGTTTTTTGTAATAATCCATATAAATTTCAAACCGTCTATAGGTCTTATACTTTTTCCCTCCTTAATAGATCTAGGTTTGTAGGATATCGGAAATTCTACTATCTTTATACCTCTATTATTAAGTATACATGTTAGTTGTGCACAGAAACCGAATTTTTTCTCAGTTATCATTTTAGGTTCCACAATATCTCTCCTAAAAACCTTATAGCAAGTTGAAATATCTGTAATATTATCCCTAAAAAGCAGGTTGTAGTATCTGGTTATAAAAATATTTCCCCAAAGAAAAAGGCGGTGTTTGTACGGATTTTTTTTTAATAATCTAGATCCATAAACTGCACTATAACTATTATCTATCGCCAAACTATACAAATAGAATAATTCTGAAGGATTATACTCTAAATCTGCATCCTGTATTGCTAAATAATCTCCCCTAGCTACCTCCATACCACTCCTTACTGCATCTGTTTTACCCCGATTTTTATCTAATCTTAAAGCAACCATACTGTCATATTTTTCTGATAATATTTTTAAATATTCCTCAGTTTTATCAGTCGAACCATCATCAACCACTATTAGCTCAAAATCATTATAATTAGAAGAGTTATTGTAAACATTCTCTATTACCTCTCTGATTGTCTTATCTTCATTATAGACTGGTATTATTATGCTTAGACTCATTTCCTAATTTTACCCTATTTAATAAATATCTAAATGCGAGGAAATTAGAAACTTTTTCATGAAATCCTTGATTTTTATCTCAAACCAACGTACTCAAACTCTCCCTCTTCTTCTCCTCTTTAGGAATAGGATTAGTCCAACTACTCCAGTCACAATCCGGGTATCTGCTGCAACCATAAAACACTTTTCTTTTAGCTTTTTTAACAACCACATCCCCTTCTCCGCATTCCGGACACTTAATTCCGATTTTATCCATATAATTTTTTGTCGTTTTGCACTTTGGATAATTACTGCAAGCTAAAAACTTACCAAACCTACCCTGCCTTAATATAAAAACACCATCTTCGCAATTTGGACACTTTCCATAATCAACTTTTTCTTCCTCTTCTTTTGAACCATTTTCCCCGGCTAAAGGTTTAGCATATTTACACTCAGGATAACCAGAGCAACTTAAAAATTTCCCATATTTTCCAAGTTTAAAAACCAACGTCTTACCACAATCAGGACATTTTTCATCACTCTCACCAAGGTTTGTCACTTCTCTTTTGCTAAGAACCTTTTCTTTTTCAATCAATTCTTTTTCAAAAGGTTCGTAAAAATTCCTGATTACAGGCACCCATTCCTTATTACCAAGAGCAATCTCGTCTAAATCCTCCTCCAAACCTGCAGTAAAACCATAGTCAACTATCTCGGGAAAGTGTTCCACCAACAAATCAGTAACTACATTGGCAACATCCCTGGGACTAAAATATTTCCCATCTTTTTCAACATAACCACGGGCTTGAATTGTTGTTATTGTGGGAGCGTATGTTGAAGGTCTTCCTACACCTAATTCTTCCATCTTTTTAATTAAAGTAGCATCGCTGTATCTGGCAGGAGGTTGAGTAAAATGCTGGTCAGAAGTAAGTTCCTTGAGTTCAACTTTATCATTTTCTTTTAGATCAGGAATTAAAGAAAGATCCCCATTACCATTTGAACTTTCCGAATCACTTGAACCATTTTGTGAAATACCTAAAAATCTGGAAATTCCCAACCATCCTTCAAATTTTATTTGGGAACCGGTAGCTCTAAAAGTATATTTTTTATCAGATTGAACTAATACATTAGTCTGATCGTATACTGCAGGATTCATCTGACATTCAAGGGACCTTTTCCAAATTATTGAGTAAACTTTTAACTCATCAGCATTAAGTTTTTTACTGCTTTTTCCCGGTATAAAAAGAACATCAGTAGGTCTTATCGCTTCATGCGCTTCCTGTGCATTTTTTGATTTTGTCTTATAAAAAATAGGTTTAGAAGGGATATATGACGAGCCGAATTCTTTTTTGATGAAGTTACGGGCGGCGCTGACAAATGAAGGAGATAAATTTAAGGAATCTGTTCTGTGATAAGTTATGTAACCCTTCTCAAATAATCCCTGCGCCGCCGACATTGTCCTTTTCGCTGTAAAACCGAATACATTGGACATTGTTTGTTGTAATGTGGAAGTACTTAAAGGAGCGTAAGGTCTACTGTTCCTTTCGGATTTTTTAATTGATGAAATAATGAAGTCATCGTCTTTAAGGTCATTTTCAATTTTCTTTGCGCTTTCTTTATCGGAAATGTTAATTTTTACACCTTCTTTTTCAACTAGCTGTGCTTCAAAGCTGTTACTACGAAGATCCTGAAAAAGACCTTTCATGGACCAATATTCTTCTGATTT
>JAHYJU010000051.1 GCA_019428825.1 Patescibacteria group bacterium
CCCCTTCCTCCTTCGGAGCTGAATAACCCCCCCCCGTTTGATATACTTTAAATAACATGGAAGGGATTAAAGAAACTCATTTAAAGTATCTAGTAATATTAATGCTTTTAGGTATAGCTACTATTCTAATTATTACCTCACAAGAAGGGTATGATGATAAAGGTAAGGTAGAGGTAAATAAGATAAGTACTGATAGTGAGCAGGGCTCAGCCCGGGGCTCAGCCCTTGGAATATCTGCAGAACAAGTAGGTTCATCTCCTGAATCAGGAGCAACATCTAAATTAAAACAAGCTTATGATCATCTATTAACCCAAGGAACAAACTATGGAGATTCTCAACCATCAGACTGGCCATATGATAATGGTACATACTGGAACAGAATACTTTATGCTGCATTCTGGTCTCCACCTGGAAATGCCACTGAATCAGATGTACTTTCAGGTAAAACATTTTATTCACAAAACTCACGTGTTCTTAAAACAGGAACTGCACAAGAAGGGACACATCCTACAGCTCATCTTCAACAATATGTTCAATATGATGATTATAAAGCAAGTGATTATGAAGGAGAAGAATCAGAGTGGATTCAAACAAGCTCAGCCACATCTGCTCATGTCTGGCAAGACACAAGAACAGGTCTATACTGGAGTTATTCTTTAGGTTCATATACTAACTCTTTTTCTGCCATTTCATCAGGAAGCTGTCCTTTCTTTGATTCTATTCCAAGAAGCTCATATACATCATCTAATACATCTCCTGCATGTGGTGATGCAATAAATGCATGTGCAGTACTATCTCTTGCATCACATGAAGGTCAATCAGCAGATACAGACTGGTATCTACCTTCTCAAAAAGAATTGCAGGAAGCTTATGCAAACGGAATCTACAACCAAGCAGGTTCTACATTTACTACTACGAGCACCTTTTGGCCATCTACTGAGGTCTCAAGTGATAGCGCTCGCGCTTTCTACGCCCAATTGCATAACGGCCTCTTTGGCTACACCACCAAGACTACTAGTCACGCAGTTAGGTGTGTTCGCAGAGATTAGTAATTTGGTAATTTAAAATTTTCAAGGCCGCCGAAAGCGGCCTTGATTTTATGTTTTCGGAGATTTTTTCAGGCTCATTTCCGGACTGAGTTCGGGACTCAGTCTAGCTTGATGCCCACCGGGCAATGATCCGACCCCGTTACCTTTTTAAATATAAAAGCTTCTTCTAATTTACTTTCTAAGGGAGCTGAAATAAAAACATAATCAATTCTCCATCCGATGTTTCTTTCTCTTAAGTTTCTATAATAAGCCCACCACGAGTATTCTTGAGATTTTTTATTTAGATGTCTAAAAGTATCAATATAACCTGCTTCAATTAATTTACTAATTTTTTCTCTCTCAGGAAGTGTGAACATCACGTTTTTTTCATTTTCCTTTGGTCGGGCTAAATCAATTTCTTCGTGGGCAATATTAAAATCACCCATCAAAACAATCTTTTCGTTTTTTAATTTTTTTAAATATTTAATAAAAAAATCATAAAAATATAGCTTATACTCCATTTGGGATTGATCTCTCCCCCCATTTGGAATGTAGACATTTATTATTGAGAAGTTATCGAAATCAAGTTTTAAAAACCTACCTTCGTTATCAAATTGTTCGTACCCTATTTTTGTTTCAATATTTTTAGGTTTGATTTTTGAATAAACTGCAACTCCCGAATAACCTTTTCTTTGTGCAGGATTTGAGTAAAGGTGATAAGAGGAAGCTAGGAGTGAGTTGGGAATTTGGTCTTTTTGAGCTTTAATTTCTTGAATTCCTAGTATGTCTGGTTCAAATTCATTCAACCACTCAAAGAAACCTTTTTGGGAAACTGATCTTATTCCGTTTACGTTCCAAGAAACTATTTTCATGAATTTAGAACAATGTCTCTAATCTCGTCAAATCTGGATGGGAGGGTTATATCTAGAAACACCAGTCTCTGAGTAGCATCGTTAGTATCAAAATATTCCTGCCATAAAGATCTTCCTGCTAAAAATCCTCTGCAACCATTTTCGCAGGCGATTTTGAGTTGTTCTTTGAACAGAGCGTAATTAGCTGCTCTGGTTAACATTATCCATGGGGTTGCTCCTAGAACGCTAGTTACCCTTTGACACAAATAATCGCTTCCCGGGAATTCTATTTTGAAAACATCTGGAACAATATGATTATCCAAAAAATTCTGTATTGATCTAAGGACTCTAGTCTCATCCCCCATATCGTAAGTGACAATTTCTAAAAAGAATGGAAGACTATTATTGTGAGAATCTTCCAATGCTTGTTTTGAAGTATTAAGTTGTTGTCTTGCTGTGTCGAGGTCAGGATTGAAATATATTAGAATTTTTACTCCTGAGGCACCCATATTCTTTATGTCATTTGCATTTCTTTCTAAAACATTTGTTTTCTCTCCGTTGACTGGTACCGACCCACTTTTCTCTATTGGTAATAAATATGGTTTATTTACATCTAGGGATTGGTATGCTTTTAGTCCGTATTCAGGGTCTATTAATATACCGCTGAATTTATCTTTGACGCTGTCTATTAATAATCTTTTCTGAGTAAATGCTTCTTCTTCTGTTACTTTATCCGGATCTTCAGAGTTAATAAATTTCTTAAAGCTTTCTCTATGATCGAAAGCGAACATTAAATACCGCCCGTTTTCTGTAAATATTTGTGAATCCATATGATAATAATACTATATTTTCCGGGCTCAGCCTAGGGCTCAGCCTAGGGCTCAGCCTAGGGCTGAGCCCTGTGCTAGACTCAGTCCGTCGGACTGAGTCTAGCCAAACTGGCCAAAGTAGTATAATAAACTCCTATGTATTTTAATCACGCTACTGCTGGGGCATTAGTAATAAAACCAATAATTGACAGAATTGAACATAAATTAACTCCAAAAGAATTGACTGCGCTTTGGTTCATAGGGATAACTTCTTCGGTACTCCCCGACTTTGATATTGCTTACTCAGTTTTGAAAAATCTGGAGGATCATAGGTCCTTTGTCACTCACGGTTTATTTTTATATCTAATTTTTTTCCTTCTCATTTATATCTTAAGTTATTTTCAGAAAAAAGAAGAGTTCGGAAAAAAGTTTTTCCAAACGAGCGCTTACGTTTTCTTACTAGGAGTACTAACACATTTCTTTATAGATTTTTTAATTGGGGGAATAGCGGTCTTTTCTCCATTTTCTTATAAAATTTACGGATTGGATATGAACATAAAAAATGGGTACAGCAACAGACTTTTTGAATACCTTATTTCAAGATATATGATAATTGAAGTTTCTATTACTTCTTTGTTTTTTATCATATTCAAAGGTAAAAAATATTTTGTACCTAAGGTATTTGCACTTTCATACTTTTTAATTGCAGTAATATCCTTTATTTTGGTAAGCTTATCTTTTTTCTAGCAATCTAAATTGTAGTTTTACTAGAACAGCTTTTAAATGATATACTTTACCTATCGTTATACCGACGTAGCTCAATTGGTAGAGTAGCGGTCTCCAAAACCGTTGGTTGGAGGTTCGAGTCCTCCCGTCGGTGCCAAAAAATACTATATATATATATATCTACCCTACTACCGATTTTAGTGTATTATTTTAATATGCTGGAAAAAACATCAAACGAATTAAAAAGAATAATGACGGGGATAAGACCTACGGGACCGCTTCATATAGGACACTACGTAGGAGCTCTTAAAAATTGGGTAAAACTTCAGGATGACTATGAGTGTTTTTTCATGATTGCCGACGTTCAGGCCTTAACTACACACGTAGATAGTCCCCAAATCATTGAAAACTCTGTCAGGGAAGTAATCATGGATTTTTTTGCCGTGGGCTTAGATCCAAAAAAACCAAATGTACATTTCATACTTCAAAGCGCTATCCCTGAGCTAGCTGAATTAACTGTATATTTATCTATGGTAACTCCTTTCACATGGATGCAGAGTAACCCCACTATCCAGACAGAGATGAAGCAACTTGGTAAAAACATTTCCACAGGTTTTATGTACTACCCTGTAAGTCAGGCTGCTGATATCCTTTTTGCATCTCCAGATCCTAATACATCTGAAGATCCTATTTTAGTACCTGTAGGAGAAGACCAAATCCCACACTTGAGAGACACTAACAGCATTGTCTCAGCTTTTAATAGAACCTACTCCCCTACATTTGTTGAATGTGAGGGTCTGGTAGGTGAAGTTGCGCGTTTAGTAGGTACTGATGGGCAGGCAAAAATGTCAAAATCACTCAATAACTCAATATTTTTAAAAGATGACGAGGCGACTATAGAAAAAATGGTTAAAAGTATGTTCACCGATCCTAATAGGATACATCCTAATGATCAGGGAAATGTAGATGGTAACCCCGTTTTTATATAT
>JAHYJU010000052.1 GCA_019428825.1 Patescibacteria group bacterium
AAAAATGGTTAAAAGTATGTTCACCGATCCTAATAGGATACATCCTAATGATCAGGGAAATGTAGATGGTAACCCCGTTTTTATATATCACGATATTTTTAATCCTAATAAAGAAGAGGTAGAAGATTTAAAAAGTAGATATGAAAAAGGTACCGTTGGTGATGTTGAAGTTAAAGAAAAGTTAAATACTGCTATTCAGAATTTTTTAAGACCAATAAGAGAAAAAAGAAAGCAACACGAAAAAGAATATGTGAAGGCAATTCTGGACGAGGGCACTACTTTTGCCCGTGTTTTAGCTAAAGACACATTAGAAAGAACCAGAAAAGCTATGCATTTAGACTACCCTACCATTTGATTTTATCAGAGCCTAATCCCTGTACAGGGCTCAGCCCTTAATATAGAATTTATATCAACTGCCTATGAAATTTTCAGAATACACTATTAAAAACAAAGAGGAGTTATTCGAGGAATTTTTTACTGATATTGAAAAGGGCTTATCATCACAAAAAGCTGCAATAAGAAGAAAAAGATATGGTGCAAATACTTTAGAGGCTACCAGCGTTACTTGGTTTAATATTCTAACCAGACAGTTCAAATCCGCTTTCATTTATCTTTTAATAGCTGCAGCGGTCTTAGCTTTTCTCCTAGGAAATACCTTCGATGGTTTAATGATACTTTTGTTCGTGGTAATAAACACGGTATTGGGTTTTTACCAGGAGTACAAATCTGAAAAGGCCTTAAAGTATCTTAAAGGACTGGTTGTCAGCCAAGTAAAAGTTTTAAGGTCCGGAAAAACCCATTACTTACCTGCAAACGAAATAGTACCCGGCGATATTATTTTTCTGGAGGTTGGTGACATTGTTCCTGCAGATATAAGAATAATTAAAGAAGATAATTTTTATATTGATGAGTCTTCATTGACCGGAGAGTCGATTCATGTAAAAAAATCATCGGAGCCGTTAAAAAATAAGGAAGACCAAATCTATAAAGCAAAAAATATTTCTTTTATGGGAACAACAGTGTCCGAAGGTAGTGCAACAGGCATCGTAATTTTTACAGGAAAAAATACCCAAATAGGAAAGATCGCAAAGTTGACTGTAGAGACAGTAAGTAAAAGTGGTTTTGAACAGCACATAAATAAATTCAGTAAATTTATACTTATTCTCACACTTATTACCCTAGTTGCTGTTTTTATAGCCCATTTTTTAATAAAAGGGTCTGAGGTATCCATACCGAATTTGCTTTTATTTTCAATCGCCCTGGCTGTCGGAGTAATACCTGAGGCTCTTCCTTTAGTCACTACTTTCTCATTAACGCAGGGAGCTTTAAAACTCGCAAAAAAGAAAGTAGTTGCAAAAAGACTTTCAGCAATCGAGGACCTTGGGAGCATAGAGATACTTTGTAGTGATAAAACAGGTACCTTAACAAAAAATAGCCTTTCCGTAGCTGAAATTTTTTCTAAAGATGAAGACAGGGTTTTATATTATGCTGCTCTTGCAGGTGATCTCATAGGTAAAAAGAAAACTTCTAATAATTCTTTTGATTTAGCAATTTTCAAAAAAATTGGAGGAGAAAATCTTTTAAAAGCTAAAAAAGTTAGCAGACTAAGTGAAAATCCCTTTAACCCTACCAGAAGAAGAAATAGCGTTATGGTAGAGGTAAATTCTGAAAATATAATTATTGTAAGGGGGGCACACGAAAACATTTTACCTTATGTAGATGACATGCCTAAAGATTACCAGGAAAAGATTATTGCATGGGTTTTAGAACAAGGTAAAAAAGGAAGAAGGGTCATTGCTGTTGCTTCTAAGAATTTTCAAGGTAACGACTACGATGTTAAAGATGAGGAGAGAGATTTGCATTTTGAAGGATTGATTTCTTTTTCAGATCCTATTAAACCGAGTACAAAGGCGGCGGTTAATAAAGCAAAAAAACTTGGGGTTAAAATAAAGATAATTACCGGAGATAGTGCTGAGGTTGCAGGCGCAGTAGCTTATGAAGTCGGGATTGTTAAGTCATCAAGTGAAGTAGTAACAGGCTTTGATTTGGAGAAAATGTCTTATCAAGAAAAAATCTCAGCTATTCAAAATGGTATTGTTTTTGCAAGAGTTTCCCCTGAGCAGAAGTATCAAATAATTGAAGTATTACAAAAAGAACATATTGTTGGGTATCTTGGTGATGGGATAAATGATGCCCCCGCACTAAAGTTAGCAAATGTTGCTATAGTGGTTGATAAAGCGTCTGATGTTGCCAGAGAAGCTTCGGATCTAATTCTTTTTCAACAAGATTTAAAAGTTATTGTGGATGGTATTGAGGAAGGTAGAAAAACATTTGTTAATACATCAAAATACATAAAGGCTACACTCTCGTCTAACTTCGGTAATTTTTATGCGGTTGCCTTTGCCTCTTTGCTTATAGATTATTTACCAATGCTTCCAATACAAATTCTTTTAGTAAATCTTTTGTCTGATTTTCCTATGATATCTATCGCGACTGATAATGTTGACGAAAGTGAGATAGAAAAACCTTGTAAATATAATAATTCCGAAATAATAATGATGGCAACATTTTTAGGAATTGTAAGTACAGTGTTTGACCTTTTAATATTTGCGATATTTTTCAAAAGCAGTCCCGAAGTGTTACGTACGAATTGGTTTATTGAGAGTATCTTGACTGAACTTGCCCTTCTGTTTTCAATCAGAACAAAGGTACCTTTTCTCAAAGCTAAATCTAAACCATCAAAAATTATCCTTACTTTAACTTCCTTAGCAGCGGTTAGTACAATTTTTGTGACCTTTACATCTCTAGGAGCAAGGTCTTTTGGATTTACCACACCTAGCCTTTACAGCTTGATGATTATAGGGATAGTGATTTTTGGATATTTTGTATCATCCGAAATTGTGAAAGTTTTCTATTATAAAAAACAAAGCGAAAGTATATCCTCGTAGGGTTATACTATTTTCTTTGACTGCTATTTTATAGAGCATTGTGATGCTGATGTACCGTAAGTATGGTTTAAGTCTTGGAAAGGTAGTTTATAAGTTAATAAATAAAGAATCGGCGCCTAGAAGCGCCGAAATTCTTTGTGTTAGTTACTAGTTAATTACTCCGTAACAACTTCTTCTGTCTCTTCTTCAACCTCTTCCACGATAGGCTCCTCAACCACTTCTTCGGTTATAACTTCTTCATTAACTGTTTCTACGTATTCTTCAACACTGTCTATTTTCCACTCTCCATCGATGAGAGATAGTCTAAAGAGTTTTAATACAGTTCCAGAAGTATAATCCATAGTCATTAAGACTTGAGCAGAATCTTCTATTGTTGTTAGTTCGGATGCTGAGTAACCTACGTCGGGAATATCCTGAACTCCAACAAATTGAGCTAGGCTTCCGGATGTGTATTGCCCCTCAGTTTGTGTCAAAGTGGATAAAGCCTCTTCTGACAAATACAAGAGAGCGTTACCTAAAGCATTCTCGTCCATGTTTGGGGGTGCTGTTAATACAAAATTGTCAAAAAACATACTTGCTACCTCGACCGGAGAAGCTCTCTCCACTGTCACAATGTCTTCAGTAACCACCTCTTCTTCTAAAACCGCAGTCTGATTTGCTCTGTATATTAAAAACCCAAGAACAATCAAAACTGCTATCACAAAAAATATAATATATTTATTTTGTTTTTCCATTAC
>JAHYJU010000053.1 GCA_019428825.1 Patescibacteria group bacterium
GCTCTTCCGATCTCAAGTAAAAAGCTGAGGAAGCTCTAAATATTGTAGAAGGTATGACTAGAAATCTAGAGGTTGGTGAGGTATACGAAGGTACCGTAAAGGAACTGCTTGGTTTTGGTGCCCTGGTTGAAATACTTCCCGGCAAAGTTGGTCTTTTACATGTTAGTGAAATAACTGATAGTTTTGTTGAAAATGTTGATGAGTGGTTTAAGGTTGGAGATAAAGTAACTGCAAAAATAATTAGTGTCGGTGATGAGGGGAAATTTAGCTTATCAAAAAGAGCTGTAGACGACCCAAACTACGTACCTACAGAAAGAAATAATAGTAGAAATGGTGGTAGGAATGGTAATTTCAGACGCGGTGACAGGGGAGATAGAAGGTCATCCGACAGAGGCAGTAGGGATAGAAGATAGTAATTTTCATTCATGTCTTTATTTAAAATCTGGAATCGCGAGTAATAGTGTTTTATAATAATTGTAAATGAAAAGAATCTGCCCTAGTTGTAAATCTATTCTCACTTTAAGTAGTGTATTCTTTTGTGAGCACTGTGGTGAGGTGCTTCCCGAGAGTATGCATTTTAAGAAATCTGATACTGCTAAAGTCATAAAAGCTGATTCTGGTAAAAGTAAAAAAATTTGCCACGCTTCAATAAAAGAATCTCTGGGAAAATTTCTTAAAATGGTGAGTTTAAAAAGTGTTATAGCGGGGGTTGTTATAGGTATATCCATAAGTATTCTGTTCTTCCTATTTTTTAGTATGGACGGGGCAGGTGTGGTTAGAAAGTTTACTTCTCGATTGAGTAAAAATGGTTCTATAGCTTCTAAAAATGATATAACCCCAACAACCCAAAATGACCAACAGGTTGAAAAAATTGAGCAGGAGGTTATTGAGATAGGTCTTGGTATTATGTCAGGTCCATTTGGGCAGTTTGGAGTAAGAGATTATGTTCCCTACGATACCCCCTTATATTTTGAGTTTAATGATTCTTCTACCCTAGAACCCTATTTTAGTTTTCTGGGCGGTGACTTTTTTACTTTAACTCAAAACATAAGTGACAAAATTGAACCTTTTTATGTAGCATTTTATTTAACCAAGGGGATAAAGAGTGGGTGGGTGCTCTTAACATATCCAATAGATAGTAATTTAGAGGTAGGTACATATGAAGATGTTTATGCAGATATAATAGAAGATGCTTTGGTTATATCGTTAGAGCCTGTTCTTATAGATGAGGTAAGGTTGGCTAAATCTGAAATATCAAAGAACCTCTCTCTTCATCCCGTTTTAATATCTATACAAAATTTTTTACCTAAAAGCGGGCAGGTTTTTATACTTAAAAACACAAAAGATGGAGATGTATTGGTGGAGAAATTGGAAAGAGAAACACTTTCCTCAGATTTTAAATCTATTGTAAATAGTTTTAAAGATTTGAACGTTCCATATTTGGTAATTAAATAATGAAAAAAGACGATTTTTTATTTGAAGAACTTAATACTTTAAGTAAGAAGATAGAAGATACAAAAGGTTTACCTGAGGAACTTAGAGTGCGTTTAGAACAGATGATAGATAGGTTAGACAGAATGGCTAAGTTAGGTCACTACGCCTCTGAGTTCGATACTTCATCAAGATATATTGAAAGTGTAACATCTATACCTTGGGTTGAAGAAACTGTGGATATTCTTGATCTTGAGAGAGCTAAGGAGAGTTTGGAGAGAAACCACTACGGAATGCAGTATTCTAAGGATAGGATATTAGAATATCTCTCTACCCTAATACTTCTAACCCAGAGAAGTAAGGATGCTGTCTCGAAATCCCCCGTTCTTTTACTTGTGGGTTTACAGGGTGTTGGAAAAACAACATTAGCTTATTCTGTTGCTGAGACTTTAGGGAGAAAGTTTGAGAGAATAGCCATGGGAGGTATAGGTTCTCCCACTGAGCTTAGAGGAAGAGCAAAATCCTTCCCTGAGGCGGAACCGGGTCAAATAATTAAATCTCTTATTAGAACAGGTGTAAAAAACCCCTTAATTTTGCTCGATGAAATTGATAAGGCAAGCGGTGAGCAGGGGTTAAGAATGGATATAATGGCCATACTCTTGGAAATCTTAGATCCGAAACAAAACGTAGCATTCAGGGACCATTATGTTGATTATCCAATAGATTTGTCTAATGTACTTTTTATATGTTCAGCTAATACAACCGGTACATTAACTACAGCGTTAATGGACAGAATGGAAATTATAAAGATGCCCTCTTACAGTGATCAGGAAAAAGTAGTTATCGCAAGAGATTATCTTTTACCTCAAATTATACTTAAGTCCGGTTTAAAACCCGAAGAGTTGGAGATAGACCCCGACCTATGGCCCGGTATTGTAAGGCCTTTTGGCTACGATTCAGGTATTAGAAGCTTGGGAAGAACTCTTGAAGCCATATGTAGAAAAGTTGCAATGGAAATAGTAGAGGGGAAATCAACTAAAGTTACTCTTACAGCGGATAATCTTAAGTACTATCTCCCACAATAAAATATGGAAAAAGAAATATTAATGAAAGAAATCGAAGCGAACGTTAAAAGTTGTGATAAATGTAGGTTATGTAAAACAGCCACAAATGCAGTTCCCGGCGAAGGAAATATAAATTCGAAAGTTATTTTTATAGGAGAAGCTCCGGGACATTACGAAGATATATCCGGAAAACCTTTTGTAGGTAGAGCAGGTAAACTTTTAGATATTTCCCTTAACGAGATAGGTTATAAAAGAGAAGACATTTGGATTGGGAATATTATTAAGCACAGACCTCCGGAAAATAGACAACCTCTTCCCGACGAGATATCTGCATGCTCTCCTTTTTTAAACCTTCAATTGAAAGCAATTTCCCCTATTATGGTAGTAACTTTGGGAAGATACTCTATGAATTACTTTTACCCTAACGGGAAGATATCTTTAGATAGGGGAAATTTGATAAAGGTAGGAAAGTATTATATTTATCCTGTTTATCATCCCGCTGCGGCTTTAAGAAGTACTAACGTTCTGCTTGAGTTTAAGAAGGATTTCAATAAAATTCCGGAAATGCTTATTAAAGCTGAAGAATTATTAAAAAACCAAGATTTAGAGAATGGGCAAAATAGTAGTTTAGAAATTTTAGACGGTCAGATACCCCTCGATTTGTAGGGAATAAGTGAAATATATATTGATAGTATAGAATTTGATGATTATTTCTGGTTAAATTAAAACGCTATAAAATTTCTTTTTGGTAAAGTAATAAAGTAAATAAATTAAATATTATATGAGACACGACGATACAAGAATAAATAAAAAAAACATGCCTGACGATAAGGTTAAGGTAATAATGATAGGGGGGACTGAGAAGGTAAATAAAAACCTCACCGTTTATGAATACAAAAATGACATTATTGTAGTGGATTGCGGTATAGGATTTCCGGATATTTTTGATATGCCCGGAGTAGATACTTTAATTCCTGATTTTACTTACCTTTTGGAGAACTCTCACAAAATAAAAGGTGTCTTTATAACCCATGGGCATGAAGACCATGTC
>JAHYJU010000007.1 GCA_019428825.1 Patescibacteria group bacterium
AATGGCGGTGCGGAGTTTGTACCCAACCCAAAATACAAAGAACTTCCTAAGCCGGAATGGGTAACAGCTCGAGAATTCAACGATATAAATAAAATTTAGTAGAAATACACATTTCTTTACGATATAATATTTTCTTATGAAAAAGGATAAACACGAGAAAGACATACTTCCCGAACACGTTGCGATTATAATGGATGGAAACAGAAGATGGGCTAAAAAAAGAGGTCTCCCCGCTTTTGAAGGACACAGGAGAGGTGCACTTGCTTTTGAAAAATTAGTCGATAAAGCTAGAAAAATGGGAATAAAGTGCTTATCAACATGGGCTTTCTCAACCGAGAACTGGAAAAGGTCACAAGAAGAAGTAGATAGACTATTTTCCTTAATAGAAGAAATGGCAAGAAAGTATGAGGACAAATGCGGTAAAGAAAAAGTCAGATTTGTTCACATAGGAAGAAAAGATAGAATTCCCCAAACACTAAGAGATTTGATATTAAAAGCCGAAGAAGATACTAAAGATTTCACTGAATTTACGATAGTTTTAGCTTTAGATTACGGTGGTCACGATGAACTTTTAAGATCAATTGAAAAAATTCAAGGGAAAGGCCTAAAAATTACCCCCGAAAATATTGAAAAAAATCTAGACACAACATCACTTCCGCAAATTGACTACATAATAAGAACAGGTGGTGAACAAAGACTTAGCGGATTTATGTCGTGGCAATGTGCCTACGCCGAACTATTTTTCACAGATACATACTTCCCTGCTTTTAGCCCTAAAAAGTTCGAAGAGTCCATTAAAGAATATTCCAGAAGAGAGAGAAGATTTGGGGGAAATTAAGCTACAGGGGCAACATTAACTAACTCTTTTCATTTTTTTCTTAGTTCTTTTTATTTTCTTATTCATTTGTTTCAGATTTTTCTTTTTCTTTCTTGGCATAGTGGAGTTATTTTGCCACATTAAATAAATAATTCAAGACATTTCGTGTGTTATCATTTTCCCATGCTTGTTGTAATAGGAAACAAAAAAGAAGAACTAAAGAAAGATGGTTTTCAAAATTTAATAAATGGGTATGAAAATGTTGTTCTCGACATAGGAACCGGGGATGGGAGATTTGTTTATAAAAAAGCATTGGAGAATAAGACCAATTTCTATGTAGGCATGGACCCGGCTGAAAAGCAAATGGAGATTTATTCAAAAAAGGCGAATAGAAAAAGATTAAAAAATTGTCTTTTTATTGTGGGATCAGTAAACAACATTCCCCCCGAGCTTTTTTCTTGTATTAATAAAATTTATATTAACTTACCATGGGGTACTCTTCTTGAAAATATTGCTAAGGGAAACGTAAATTTTGCCGAGAAAGTTCATAATTTATTGAAAAAAGACGGGGTTTTGGAAATTATTTTCGGATATCTACCTGAGTTAGAACCTTCCGAGACAAAAAGGTTGGGTCTTCCTGATATTAGTGAGGGTGAGAATATTAATCAAATACTTTCTTCTTTTAAAAAACTCTTTGAAATTGAGGAAATGAGAGAATTAAGTAAAAAAGATATTGGGAACATTGAAACAACTTGGGCTAAAAAACTTAAACACGGAAGAGACAGAAGAATCTACAAGATTATATTAAGAAAAAAATCATAGAAACTATTTTTTTAGAATAAGCATTAAAACTATTGCCGCAACACCTAAACCAAACATTAGAAAAAAGGGTTTTTTCCATTCTATAATTACAGGTTTAAAGTTATCAGCTTCCTTAGTTACTTCAGCAGATGCTTCTTTTATGGAAGGATGTTCTAGCTCCTGTCCCGGAAATTCGGATTTTTTTTCATTTGTTTCTCCTGTTTTTTGTTCGTCCATTTTATTCTCCTAGATTAAAAATTTACTTTTTAATGTTAACACTTTTGAAAAAGATTTTTAAATGAGTTATTATCAAGCCAAATTACTAGAAAAAGGAGTAAGAGAATGGCACACAGGTATTTAATGACTGTCAGCAATACCGAAGACTCGATATCAATGCTGGAAAACTATCTAAAAGAAAGAGGGCTTATCACACAAATAGAAAACTATTCTGCAGATATGACGAGTAGGTCAGTGAGTATTATTGTAAAGGTCCCTAATAAGGATAAGTTTGAAAGGTGGTATAACCCAAGAAAAAGAATTCGAGAACATACAGACCCTATATGGTTAGTTCAAGGAACACCTTTAAAACTGGATAGGGGACAGGAATCTTTTAGAAAAGAGACTAAAAAACCTAAGGCAAAAACAGAGGAATTTAATAAAATGAAAAGCAAATTCGATTACAGAAAATAATAGTTACCTAGAGGCGGTTAAAGTCCAAACACTTCAGCCGCCTTAAATTTTTAAACAGTTGTTTTCTTGAATAAACTAAAATATCATTGATGTATGAATAATAATCTAATTGGTCCCCTAGATGCCCTAAAGAAAAGTTGGGGTATTGTAAAAAAATAATAGATCGTATTGTTTAAAACTCATTTCGGTATCTATTTTGGTATATATACCTTTTATAATAGCTACTATGACATTCTCTTTTCTTGTGCAACCTTCCTATGTAATACCCGGCCCGGAGATTAGAGAAAATGTTCCCCAATCGCTACCCTTCCCGATTAACATAGCGGTTAATTTGATAAATTTTCTACCTCAAATGTTTATTATGGCATTTATATTTCTAGGTTTCTTAAATCTTTACAACGAAAGCAATGTTAGTGTTAAAGATCTGTTAAAAAGATCCTTCAAATATTTTCTTGGATTTACAGCTGTTTACATTCTTTATATGTTGACTGTTGGGGTTGGATTTATTTTACTTATGATTCCGGGCTTGATATTTATGGTTATGTTTTATCCTTCTATTTTTATTTATTTAGAAAAAAAACCGGGAATAATAGAGTCTTTAAAAGAAAGTAAAAAATTGACTTCAGGATATAAATGGAAAGTTTTCTGGAGGTACGTATCTTCTTCATTCTTGGGTACACTTATTTTCTACCTACCCTTAACAGCTCTTGGGGCAATCTTTATGTTAATTTTTTCAGGTTCCTCCGAAGGTTTAAAAAACTTTGTTTTACCTTTATCAATATTTTTAGGTTTAACAGCCATAATTTATATTCTAATAGGGATGTTTTTACTATGGTGTGTAAATTTAATGCTGAGTATAGTTTATTACAAAGATCTTGAAAGAATAAAATTAGGTAATGTCAGTAATCCGACAGATAATACCCCAAATCCCGATCCTTTGGAAAATTTACAACCACTTCCGGATACTCAAGAAGAAGGAGGTATACCAACTTTTGAAGAACAAAGTGTACCGGAATCAAATCAGATTGAAAATATTCCTCAGAATGGGGAAAATGCGGAACAAACTGAAGATATTGAAAAACAGATGGAATCTACTACAGAATCGATTTAATTTATTAAATCAAAGAGATATATAAATTATTTCTACAAATGATAAAATATCCCTGTTCTAGTTTACAAACCACTTTGTCTGGGTGGCCAGGCCTCAATAAGATTAATACAAAGGTATAATAAAAATTGAGGTATTGAAAAATAAATAGAGAGATAAATCTAACGTCGGGGTGTGGCGCAGTTGGCTAGCGCGTTCGCATGGGGTGCGAGAGGCCGCAGGTTCGAGTCCTGTCACCCCGACCAGAATGGACGAAATTCCCCAAAGTTATAATGAAATCTGGTTATTCGATTTTATTAATTCAATTTATGACGTAAATTCTTACTAAAATCAAGTCTTTTAAATGTCAAAATAATACAATATTAACCAACTGCTTTGGGTCGTGTACTATATAAGCATGGGTATTGAAGATGTACAAAATCAGTCCAATAAAATTCAAGATGTCGCACAAAATCCAAAGAATGAAGAAAATCAGCTAAATCCTAGAAAAATTTTACTCAAGAGTCGAAAAGTGTATATAATTATTGCTTTCTCTTTGATTTTCCTTATCGCATTATTCTATATGTACGTTAGTATACGTGACCAAAACGGTTCTGATTACTACGATAACCAAAAAATCGAAACCGAAGTTGTAACAACTCTGCCACCTACCACTTACAATAATATGGAAAATGACAAGATAAACTATGAGTACGCACTAGAAGGCGGGAACGTATATAGAATATCAGAAGCCGGCAAAAAAGAACTATTTATACAAAATATCCCCCCAAGTGTTAAAGAAATTAGAGTGGGCCCCGACAATAAAAGTCTTCATTTCAACATGAGTCCCCATGACTTTGAACAGTATACTTGTATGAGTTTAACTGAAAAATATGATAAAGCCTCAGAGAACTACCAAAATCCGCCCCCAAACGAACCTCCATGGGATTTTCCAAGGATTGGTCATGCGTACACTGTGAAGGGGTGTTCCTTTGATAAAACAAGTGGCTTCATACCTAGTACGAGCTATTTTGTGTATCTAGAGTCATTAGATAGCAAAAACTATCAACTAGTAATAGAAAAATCAGACGAAATCCAGAAAATGATTGTTGATCTAGAAAACCAAGTTGTAGGTACAAATCAAGATTACACTTACTCCAGATCAGGTCTAAGCCAAGTTATTGCAAATGATGACATACTACTATTGGATTTTGGTGTAATCGTTTTTGTGAGCCTTTCAGATGGAAAGATAATAGGAACGTATGACTATTCACAAAATTTTGGCCCCTACGGTTACCAACTAATCACAAAGGATAAGTTACCTCTCGTTCTATTAGGATTTCAATTTGAGGGCGAACCCTCACTCTCAAAGCTCTTAGATGTTTCAGGAGAGTCATTAGTATCCACAGATTTACGTAAAATTGGAACTACTTTTTACAATGACATTGTAAGTATCCCCAGATATGAGTGGGAAAGTGATGGTATTATCATAAATTTTGTTGATGTAGATGTCATTACCGATGAGGGACTACCCAAAGAGCAGGATTACTATCTTTCTTTAAGCGATGAGGTAATTATCAAATCGGAAGAGGAGGTTGCAGTGAAAAAGCTATTGGAATCAGGTGATTATCAAAACGTAGTCTGTAGACTGGATAAGAAGTACTGGGGATTTCAAGGAGCAACCTTTGGTTGTTATGGTGTGAAATCCATTGATAAATATAGATACACTCTTGGTGGCAATTTCACAAAAATCGATTAGAAACTTGCGCACGATAGAGGTTTTGGGAGCATAGTCTTCCATGACCATACTGCCCGACCATGGAAAATTCTCACAAGCCTTGAGCAAAGCGAAAGGTTGGTGGGAATTTTTCATATTTGTGACAGGACGAGAATAAAAGCTTGCTCGTCGCTTAGCTCCTGCGCTTCCTTTTACAATTTCACTACGTGAAATTTAAATTCGGACTGAGCGTAGCGAAGGAGAGGGGGTCGCGAGCCAAGAAGCTCTAGGAACGAAGTGACGTAGAGATAATTGGACTTGTGACCGAGTCCTGTCACCCCGACCAGAAAATATAACGTTATATAACCAATAAAAAAACCAACAAACACTGTAGCCCAAATTCTTAGAGACCTAGTATAGGTAATAAAAAAATATTGTTGCTATAATTATTTTGTAATGAAAAGTAAACTCTGGATATTGTTTAATTTGGGACTTCTTGTACTCTTTTCTATAATTGTTGCTATTTTAATTGTATATCTGTATTTTAATTTTACTCAAAAACCCTATTCACTGGTCCTGAAACAAGCATCTATTGAGGATTGCTTAGAAAAAATTTACACCGAAATCCCAAACGAAGAGAAATATCAAATAAAGCTACAAAGTAGGACTTTTACACCAAAAGAGAACAGGGAGGATGCTGAAAAGTGTCTTTGGAATAATTCAAGTACCAAAAGCTACTATTTATTTTTACAACTGTACGATGTCCCAACCAATGAATTAAAAGAAGAACTAAACGCCATGGGAATATATTTACATGACTACCTACCTAATAATACTTGGTTTGCTGATTTTAGAGGAAAACAACCAATTCTACCTCAGCAAATAAGATGGGTTGGTGCAATTAAATCCGAAGATAAAATATCCCCAGAGTTGTGGGAGGGTAATATTGGTAGCTGGGCTTTGGATGGAAATAATGTTCTACTAAGGATAAGAACTCATGAGGGAGTTTCTAAAGAAATAATAGAGACTGTGCTGGAAAATAGTAGTGCAAAACTGCTGGATGAGTTGGAAAATTATAATCTATATACGGTTAGGATTGATAAAGCAAAAATTAAAGACTTAGCCAAGGTAAATGAGATAAGTTATATCGATACTATCCCCCCACCCCCAACAACAGATATTGTTGAATGAATGATTTTCAAAAAATTTCGCTACTATCAAGTAAGTAAATGTATATAATCCAAACGGTTGTCTGATGAGTATAATTTACCCTTAATAAATAATATATAATCAAAACAAAGCATAAAAAGGAGGAGAGGATGAAAATTAGAATTTCTAGCCTTGCACTACCGCCACTACCAAAAGAAATATATATCAAAGCATACCCATACAAACAAATGAAACATTGGGCAAATAAGGGTTTTTACGGAACAGGAAGCATAGTAAAAGCTGTAGAATTCATAGAAAGGAAAATTGAGGAAGAAAAAAGCCAAGAGAAAAACAGAGAGCGTTTTAAATTATAACCATAAATTTAAGCGCTCTCTAATAATTTTATTATGCATTAGACAATATAACAGTAGTTATCGAACGCAAAGTAAGCTTAGTATCCTAAATATCTTCAATAGAAATCCTATCATCTAAAATTTCAAATTCGATCTATCTAAAGTATAATACTCCAATAATCAAATATAGGCACAAATAGATTGGAGATAAAAAATGTACATTTCACCTGAAATATTTACAAAAGTTGTAAATAGAATTATTGGAAACGACATTTCCTTTGACCCGGAAAATTGGACCAGAAACAACCCCTATTACAACACTTGTTTACCTGTTTCATGGCTCGCATCAAAATATGTTAAGACAGAAGACGGTAAAGAATTAGTAATAGTTAAACTTAGAAGTAAAAAAAGAAAAGATAATCATTTCTTGAACAGAGAAAAGAGAGGCTCAAAACTGTACGATTTTACTTCTTCTCAATTCGGTGTAGACAATAATAGACCAAAGTACGAAAAACAAGTTAACTACAGCTCTGCAAAAGCTTTAAGCCAAGGGAATGTGCGTAATAGATGCCTAGCCTTGGAGAGTAGATTTCTACGAGAATTGAAAAGGATTGAAAATGAAAGCTAGAAAAGTAGAGTATAACTTCAGAAAGAACTTTGTAAGTAATTTCAAAGTATTCCTCAAAGATACTATAACTTTAATAAAATCCTACTTAGAAAAAAAGGGAGGAGAAAAAATCTTAAGTTAAGTGTTTAGCCTATTAGGTGCCGAAAAAACACAAGCGTGCACGAAGTGTTTTTTCGGCTCCTTTATTATATTTATAAAGTAATATTTCTAATATAAGCTTAATATTTATAAACCCCGTATAGACTAAAAAACAAATTTTGTATATTATGTTCGGGTGGAACAAAACTATGATGTGATCATAGTCGGAGCGGGTCCGTCCGGCATGTTCGCCTCACTTGAGCTAATAAAAAAGAATCCTACATTAAAAATAGCCCTTCTAGATATGGGTTCCAGAATTGAAAATCGAAACGAAAACGACGTCATGACAGGTTTCGGGGGAGCCGGAACTTATTCTGATGGCAAACTACACTTCACCCCTAAATTATCCCATGAAAGAACTTTTCACCTAATTCAACCTGAATATTATCAACAAATTTTAAATGAGATTGATGAAACTTTTATGTCTTTTGGGGTGACAACGGAGGAATACCCAAAGAATAGATATGACGTCGAAATGATGATAGAAGAAGCTCAAAAACAAAATATTGAGTTAATTGTAAGAAGAACTAAACATGTAGGGACGGACAACCTTAAAAATGTAATGAAAAATTTTCAAGACTATTTGGAGAATAATGGAGTTATCTTAAAGGAAAACACTGAGGTTGAAGAATTAATATTAGAAAACAGTGAGTTAAAAGGGGTAAAAACCGGAAAGGGAAATCTATACGCAGAAAAAATTCTTGTAGCACCAGGAAGGGTCAGGGCCAGGTGGTTTCAAGACTTATGCTCAAAATATGGAATTGAATACATATACGATATGGTTGAAGTAGGAGTAAGAGTGGAATTTCCCTCAGGGGTAATGAAAAGATACGCTGAATCTTTATATGAAATAGTACTTAAAGTAAGAACGAATACTTTTGATGATATCGTTAGAACTTTTTGTTCTTGTCCCAATGGGTATGTTGCTAGAGAGGACTATCAAGGGTATGTTTGCGTCAACGGATATTCAAACTCCGATCATCTATCAAAAAATTCTAATTTTGCACTTGTATGTGAGGTTAACCTAACCGAACCGGTAGAGAATTCCATTGCCTATGCACAATCAGTTGCAGAACTTGCTTCAACCATAGGGGGACAGAAACCTGTACTTCAAAGGCTTGCTGACCTAAGAAAAGGTAGAAGAAGTACGTGGAGAAAAATTGAAAAATCCCTTGTCACCCCATCTTTAACTGATGTAACCCCCGGTGACATATCTATGGCCCTACCCCACAGAATTGTGGTAAACATATTAGAAAGTCTGGAGAGGTTAGACTCTGTTATGCCTGGCATAAATTCCGGCTCTACTCTTTTATACGCTCCTGAGGTTAAATTTAGATCCTCAAAAATTAAAACTAATCCAAGTATGGAAACTAGTTTAAAAGGTTTGTTTGTAGCAGGGGATGCCTCCGGTATGGCAGGTTCTATTACAGGAGCTGCTGCTACAGGCATTATGGCAGCAAGAGGTATTTTAGAATTGAGGTAACACACTAAATTTTTTAGCGTTAAATTAACAAAAAATCTTCTTTTTTCATTTCTTTTGTGTATTATTTATAACGTCTTGAACAAAGACAGCGTTTTCAAATTAAAACAACAATAGAAAAGGAGAAAAAATGGGTGCAATAGTTGTAGTTGATGCTTTTTGGGGAGACGGAGGTAAGGGCGTAAGGAGTGCATGGGAAAGTTTAATATCCGATGCGAAAATGGTTTTGCGAGGTTGTGGGGGACCCGGTGCTGAACACGGCACTTTCATTAATGGAAAATACTTGAAAACAAATCAACTTCCTTTAGGGTTCTTGTTAAAAGGATGCTCAATAGGTTTGGGACCCGGAACTGCTGTAGATCCGGTCAAACTTTTTGAAGAAGTGAAACGATACAATATAGACCCCAAGCAAATAAAGATAGATCCCAGATGCCCAATAGTAACTCAGGAAAACATCCGTCAGGAAAAAGAAAGTGCGAATATGAAAAAAATAGGGAGCACTTTTAGTGGGACCGGTAGATGCATGTCTGACGCAATTTTAAGAGTTGCTCCTCTAGCTGAAGACATTCCTGAATTAGCAAAATTCATATCAGACATCCCGATAATCGCTAATTCTTTAGCTAAAAAAGGAAATATAATTCTAGAATCAAGTCAAAGCTTTGGGCTATCCAGATATTTTGGAACCAAAAACTATGTTACATCTGTGGATGTTACAACGGGCTCACTAATAGCGGGGGTAGGACTGGACTGGAGACATCTTAATAAGGTAATTCTAGTCGTCAAAGCACTACCAACAAGAGAAGGTGCAGGACCAATGGGTCAGGTCGAAGAATTCACAGTAGGGGAAATGGAAAATCTCGGGATTATAGAATTTAGCTCCATTGCCGACAGTAAAAGAGGTAAACTTCAAATTAGAAGAAAAGCAAAAGGTATTGACTGGGATATGCTCAAAAAAGCTGCAATGGTAACAGGAGCCACGGAAATTACTCTAACATTTGCAGAACACTACGATCCCAATGTAAAAGACATCACCGAATGGACTAAAATAACGCCTAAGGTTTTTGAGCTTGTAAAAAAAATCGAAGACGTTACAAATGCTCCTGTAACGATGATAAATACGGGCAAACCAATTACCAGCATGGCTAGTAAATTTGGAAGACTACCTGATTTAAATACTGAGATTGTTAAAAGACTTAACTCATATTGTTAAAAATCTAAAACACCACGTTATAAAAAAATATTTCGTGGTGTTTTTTTACTTATAAACCAACCTACCTTCAATCTGCCTACTAACATTCTGATTATTTCTCAACCACTCCTCCAGAACCTCCGAGGCAGAAGTAGAAACCACCTTATTTTGACCTGCTTCCAACAACTTTTCTTCGGAAATATTTAAATAGTCCTTGCAGTTACTTAGATGGTACCCCTGAATACATATAGTGTAAAAACTATCATCCGCTACTTCTACCCCATCTATTTTCAATGATTCCAGTACCTTTTCTTTTTCATTATAAACAGCAATCACTCTAGAATTGACTTGGTAACACTCTCCCTCACCATCTCTATTTTCAACTCTCATCACGTGGTTAAAAATATCTTTTAGCTGGTAACCGGTTATTTTAAACCTATTTAAACTATCATCGTAGGGAAAACAAGCCTTAAAATCTTTTAGAGTCACTATCGGGCCTAATTCTTTTGTTCTAATAGAACCACTACCAACTAACATAACATCACATTGAGAAACTTCTGCAAAAGCATCAGAAATTAAATTACCTAAAGTTGTCTCCTCCTCACGTACAGGGTGAGTAAGCTTTTGCGAGAATTTAATTACAATGGTGCTATATTTTCTATCAACTTCTTCTTTAAAAGAATTTATGAATTTCTTTAGCTCCATATCCGGCTCAGCCAAATTATTATCGATAGGAATAAGTTCCCACTTGTAGTCAACAATGCTGTTTGTATCATCATCAACAACAATATCAAATCTTCCTATTTGGTCAGAACCGACCCCGGCTTGAGCAATTAAAATATTGTTAATTTCTTCCGGTTTTTCCAAAAATGTATGAGAATGGCCACCGATTATCATATCTACACCCCACTCGGGATCTAGCATTTTGGCAAGTTCTTTATCTGATTCAAAACCTATATGAGTAAGTAACACCGTTAGGTCTATATCATCATTTTTGTAAGCATTACAAATCTTTCCAACTTCATGACTAGCTTCCTCCAAGGTGACAAAACTTCCAACCAATTTGTCCATCTTTAAAGCATCGATGACTTTCTCAGTTAGAATTCCCGTAAAGAGAATATCAAACCCATCCATATGAATTATTTTATAGGGCGTCATTAGACGCTTATTATATTTTTTAACATACAAATTTGCATTTACTATTGGAAAATTTGCAACTTTTTCTAAAAATAGAAGATGTGGTAGACCATAGTCAAATTCATGATTTCCCAGAGCAACAACATCAGGCGCTAAATAATTCATTATTTCTATCGTGGAACATCCTTTGTACTCACTATCTATTATTGAACCCTGAACCATATCACCTGAAATAACATACAAGACATTTTTTTCTTCTTTTCTTACCTTATTTATATAACCCGAGAGAAGTGATAAACCTCCGATTAGTTTTCCGACTTCTTTTTGGTCATCGGAAAAGAAATCGCCATGCATATCGTTAGAGTGAAGTATTGTGAATTTTTTTAAGTTACTCATAAAAATATTATACAACCAGTTTATGGTTTGTCCGTTTGGAGGGATATAAAGATAAGGAGGGCCCCGCCAAAGGCGGGGCCCCATAAAAATCTATTAAAATAAATTACGCTACTTATAATCCGAGCAACATGTCAGAAAATTCCCAGAAAGTATCGTTTCCGGCTATCTTTCCTACACACAAAGCAGCTATAGATTTATCTCTAGCATTGGGATGTAACCCATCTAATGGAAATTGTCTATAAACCCATTTTACATCTTCATTCTGCTCTACCAACTGAGTTGCCGTTTCCTGGAATCTCAAGCAGAAAGGACATTCATAATCCGACCACTCAATAAGTACGTATCTTGCGTTTTCATTACCCTTAACAAAATCATCTTCATTTATCGGAGCTATCCCTATGTCAGTTCCTTCCCCGGCTTTTAATTTTGCTAACTCAGCTTCCATTGTTGCCAAAGGTACCGCACCTCCCAATTGAATAGCTTTCTTTGTAACTGTATCGTATAAGAAAGCTCCGGGAGTACCACTAACACCAATATCCGTACCCAACTTCTCCTGATCCCTAACCTTCTGAGCCATTTCAGGATCTGCTACACAGGTATCAAACTCTTCTAAATTTACATCAATCGTCGATGCTACTTGCCTTGCTGCCGCTATACCTGCTAGTTGTTGTTGCGGAGCCTCTACAGCCTGCTCCTGAACTGTGGGCTTATCTCTATTTTGCATAGAAGAACCTAAATAAAAAGCTACTCCTACGAGTCCTAAGACTATTAGGATTTGTTTTAGACTTGATTTTTTATCCATATATACTCCTTAAATAAATTATGCAGAGAATACTACCCTAACAACATCATGAAATCAATAGAAAAATCACTCTGTAATCTCTCTTACCATATAAGTTTTTCGACCCGTAGATTCAAAATAAGTTCTCATCATCAATTCTCCCAACATTCCAAACATTACTGATTGTATTCCTACTATTATTAATAAAACGGATAGAGTCAGGAGGGGTCTGTGCCCAATACTTTGGCCCATTATTTTCAACACCAAAAGATAAAAACCAAATATTCCCCCCACACCCGATAATACAATTCCTGTAAAACCAAATAATCTCCCCGGCATAGCTTTAAAAGGCTTTCTAGCAAAATAGAGCATGAAAAATAAAGTAACCAGGTCCAATAAAACCTTAAATGTTCTTTTATGACCCTTATAATAAGATTCTCCGTACTCTCTGTCTTTAAAATCAACATCAAATTCAATCATTCTTGGGGCATATGTACTAACGTAATCAGGAATAAATCTGTGCATTTCCCCATACAATCTTAAGTTTTTTGCAATATCTTTTTTAAAACCTTTCATCCCCGATCCCCTATCTTTCATATGAACTTTTGAAATTCTCCCGATGATAAAATTTGCTAATCCGCTTTGTTTAGCTCGACCACTTTTTCCCGCACCCCATCTTTGTGCTCTGTTTGTATTCACAAAATCATAATCGTCATCCAAATAATCAATAACCTTATTGATATTTTCCAATGGGGTTTCCAAGTCAGCGGAAACAGTAATAACATAATCTCCTTTAGCCAAATCAAACCCAGCCATGTAAGCACAACTTTGCCCGAAATTTCCCATGAGATTAATTCCTTGAATTTCTTCGTGTGTGTTTGCATACTTCCTTATCACTTCCCAAGTTTTATCTTTACTTCCGTCATTTACAGCAATTATTTCAAATGAATACTTATGACCACGGGATAACTCCAAAAGCCCATCAAGAGTTTTATTAATATTCTCCTCCTCGTTATAACAAGGAATGATTATTGAAATAAGTTTATCCTTTTCCATATTTTTTCTTTAAACCAATCTACTTCTTTTTTCAGTCCCTCTTCAGGAGTGGTAGTTGGATTATACCCCAAAATCTCCCTAGCTTTTGTAATTGTAGCCCTAGTCTCAAGCTGATCCCCAAGTCTGGGTGGTTTTATATCATAGATTGCCTTTTTCCCAAGATAATCTTCAACTATTTTCAACCCCTCACCTACAGTAATCGCGTCATCAAAACCTAAGTTAAATATCTCACCCGCACATTTTTCATAATTATTTAATATTGAAACAAACCCATCAACGATATCACTAACATAAGTAAAACTTCTCAAATGATTCTCACTACCCTCATAAAACGGAAAGGGCCTGTCATTCAAAATTGAGTCAATTACTTTGGGCCAAAGTTTATCAGGTCTTTCTCTTTCTCCGTAAATTGAAAAAAGTCTCGTAGAACAAGCAGGAAAACCTATATCTCTATGATAAGCCAATAATAGCTGTTCTGCTGCCAATTTAGTAACTCCATAGTGAGAGGTAGGTTTTGGGGAATCATTCTCATCATCCGTAGCATTTTTTCCATATACAGATGAGGTTGATATATTTACAAATATTTTGAAATTCGGAAGGTCTTTAGTTGCTTGATACATATTCTCAGTAGCAACCAGGTTATTTTTCATAAAAACTGAAAACGGGGTTTCAGCTGATATACCGGGCTGTGCAGCAAAATGAAAAATTGCCTCAACTCCGTTAGTTATATCACTTAAATCGTCTTCAGAAATATCAAGCTCGTGTATTTTAATTCCTTTTTCATTCAAATCCGAAGCGTTTAACCTTTTTAGATCTACGGAATAATAAGGATTAAAATTATCTACCCCAACAACTTCATGTCCTAAATCAACCAACCTTTCAGAAAGATGGGAACCTATAAATCCGGCGGCACCGGTAATTAATATTTTCATATCTATATATTATACATTGGTTTAATTTTTGAAACCCTTTTGATATACTCTTGAAAACAAAAACTAAGAGAGGAAGGAAAAATACCATGGGTAAGAAATATATATTTTGTTTAGGTGGTAAAAAAGAAGAATCAGAGGGGGAAGATAGGGACGCAAAAACCTATACTTCTGATGAATGGTTATTGGTGAATACTAATCCCTGCGATCAATTAGAGGTAAGTAAGGTTAAAGAGGAAATAAGGAGAAGATCCTTTTTCAAACTAACTCCTCAAGATGAAGCTCTAATAAGAAACACGAGTCCTTACGATCTATCCGAAGTAAATCGTACGAAAAACATTCTAAAAGAAAGGTGCTTAACAAGAGCATCTAAAAGAAACATATAATGGAATAGGAGTGTTAATGGATGACAAAATATTAAACAAGGTACTAAAGAAAATCGGTATAGGAAGGAAAATTCTTCCAAAGGACCCGGGCATAGAAAGAGTCAGGGAATTAACAAAGAAAACGCCTGTCCAAGATCCGATAGAAAAAATTGAGGAAGCGATACTTAGAAACCTTCTAAACAACGGTTGCTTCCCAGACTGTGAATCCATAATGGATATACCGACCTACGTAAGACGGGATTTAAAAAATGTTTTGAAATCCCTCTTATGAAAAAACAAGAACCCATTACTCCCTGATGGGTTCTTTCCTTTTTGGTTTACTAATATTCGGTTCCCCACCATATTCAGGAACATCCATTTCTTTGAGATTTTTTCCCCCTAATAACCAATTAAAAACATTTGAAATAGTTACACCAACTTTTAATCCTGTGAAAGAACCGGGCCCCAAGTTTGGTACAAATTCCGAAACATCTTCCAATTTTAAATTATTTTTTTCTAATAAATTCTGTATAGATCCAACTACATCTATATCCCCTACTTCAAAATCTAAAACATTCTCCTCCTCACCGTTAATTTCTACCAAACTAACTTTTTTTTCATACCTTTGGGAAGAATCAATGTAAATTTTTAATTGTGATTTTTCTTGTGTTTTCATCTATATATTCAAAATAAATTTTTACTGCTTTCCGAGGAAATAAGTCCTCAATAATCTCAGGCCACTCAATGACCGTTATTGACTCTTCATCACTAATCATTTCTTCAATTCCAATGTCTTTTGCCTCTTCTTTTGAAGTTAATCTATATAAATCAACATGATTAACATAACCGTACTTCCTTGCCACCACAAAAGTCGGGCTCTGAACTCTATTTTCTAAACCTAACCCTTCTACTAAATATCTTGTAAAAGTAGTTTTCCCACCTCCCAAATCTCCATAGAGGGCAATAACATCACCATTTTTTATTCTTTTAGCTATTTCAAAAGCAAGTTTTTTAGTTTCTCCGGTAGATTTGGTAATATTTTCCATAAAATAATCCCAGAAATTGATGCGCCTATCATATCAACAAATATGTCGCTAATGCTAGAGGATCTCCCCGGTGTAAAAGATTGTCTGAACTCGTCAAAGATTGCATAAAATAAGGTCAAAAGTATTGATATCTTGATGCTTTTGGTAGCTTTAAAATAGGAAAGACATAAAATACTAAACAAAATTAAGTGTCCCAACTTTTGAACATTCTCAGTTCTAGCAAAAGTAGAATTTACTACCTCCCCGGGTTGGGAAGAGAGAATAAATATTACGGTCATCACCACTAAAGCCGGGATCCAGTTAATTAATTTTTTCACTAGTGTATTTTACCATTTACACCATAAACTCTCGTTTCAACATCCAAATTTTTCTTCTTCGGATTTGTAATTTTTCCTTTAAAACCTAAGAAAAAAGAGACAGAAAAAATTCCCAACCCCGCTAATGTCAAATAAGATTTGGGAGCACTTTTTAACACCTCAGATAAGTCAAATTTACCCGTATCACCTATTTCAACAAATTCTAAATACTCTCCCCCACCTGAAGATATTTCTTCTTTTTTTACCAAATAACCGGATAGGTTTTTATTCAATTTTCCAATATATTTTGAATACACCTTCTCAGACCAAACATCTTTAACCGGAGTATTATACTTCTCTCCATTTTTTATATTAAATATTTCAAAATGAACACACGATTTCTCAACCCTCAACCCTTTTATTCTTATAAGCATCTCATTTTCTAAAAAAGGAAGTTCGGAAATATTTGAATAAGAATTTACCCACAAATTTGTTTCAGAATTAAATATTTCTACTATCCCGTTGTTAATTACAGGTCTTACTAAAAAATTCTTTTCAACATAGTTTAAAATATCATATTTAAAATCTACTTTAATTTCTTTGTTTTCATCTAACAAATACCTTCCTAAAGAAAAATCAAACTGGGTGAAATCAGCATTTACCTTAGATGAAAGCATTAATAGAAAAATTATGAAAATTACATATCTCACAAAAACATTTTCTATCTTTTACGAAATTGTACAATGGGTATTGTTCTATTGAGAATAGAATTTCTAAGCCACAAACTATTTTATATGGAGGTAGTAACTAACAATCCCATCACCATGATCTATGGCAGCATAATTTATGACAGCACCGCCACAACCCATACCTCCCTTAACCACTACTCCTCCCTTTGGAGCTCTTATATACACATCATCAGAGACCATATCAACTCCATCGTGATATCCGGTAGGATATCTCCAAGACCAAGGTGTTTTACCATATCTTTGAGTTATAGTAGGACTATCCATGGGCCAGTCCCAATCACCACTACCAATATCAGTATAACCATTCGTATAATGGTAAACAAATAGCTTTTTCTTTTTTAGATATTTCTCTGCGTTCACAACAGACCCATTCTTTCTAACCTCAAAATGGAGATGTGTTCCAGTCGAACAGTAAGGATAACCAGAGTTTCCCATTACAGCGATGATATCTCCTTTACTAACTTTTGTTCCGTTTTTGAAATTAATACTAGAAACAATACCTTGTATAGCATTTCTTTCTGCAACTGCTTGATTCAAAAGTTGTTGATATTTATCCTCATCATTCTCAGTCTGTTTTAACATCTCTTCTTTATCCCTTTGCTTATCTTCCAAATTCGCACGATAATTATCCAAATTTGTTTTCTCTACTTCAAGTTGATTTTTTAAAACTTCCTGCTCTTCTTTTTTATCCTGAAAAATTCCCTTTTGCTGCTCAAAACTTCCTTTAGTTTCGCCCATTTGTTCTATCAACTTATTATCGTTTTCTTCTAAAGCTATTAGATACTCCGTCTTTTTTACAATTGAACTTAATGTGTCACTTCCAAACAAAAACATAAGCATGTTTCCCCCACGGTCTTTGTATCTTTCCCTCATCCTTGAACCCAAAATGGTTTCCTGATAACTTATTGATTTTTCAAGCTTATCTATCCTTATCCCTAGATTTTCTATCCCTTCCGAAAGTTCTTCAATCCTATCTTCGGTTTTCCTAATGTTTGCTACGGAATTTTGGATCTTTAACTGAGTTATACTTATCTGACTATCCATGTAAGCTATCTCATTCTGTAAAGTGTTGGCTTGCCCTTTAAGTTCGGTTATCTTTTTTTCATACTTCTCTATTTTTTCTTGAATTTCATCAATTTCTCCCTGAATATCCTCCTCACTTGTCTCCTCCACTGCAGTATCCTCCGCATAAACTAAAGTAGCAATAGACAGAGAAAACGCTAAAAGGGACAATATTAAAATGAAAAAAATATTTTTAACTCGCATAGGTTTCTAATACTTTAAATATTTCTTGACCGCTGCGTTGCTCCCAAAATACCCGAGCAAAAATCCCGATACTATAAGGATACAAGATAAAATTAGAGAGAAATTGACTGGGCTGATAAAGAAATCAGGGAAAAATCCAATAGACAGACCTTTTGAAAAAATATCCCACTTACTCAATCCAAAATCCAAAATTATCATAAGTATGGAAGCCACAACTGCTGACATAACACTAAAGAAAACTCCCTGGTAGATAAATGGTTTTTTGATGTAGGAATCATTTGCCCCGACCAATTTCATTACTTCAAGCTCTGAACCTCTTGAATTTATTGCAGTCCTTAATGATGAAATTATTACTGAGTAAGAAATTATAAAGAAAGAAACAACAAGAACTGCTCCAACAATATAGACTGTGTTACTTACAGACCTAAACCTCTCTACCACATCCTTATAAAATCTCACTTCCTCAACACCTTCTTTTTGACCTAACTCATTTGATAAGCTTTCAAGATCCGCAATATCCTTAGTTTTTATCTCTAAACTAGCAGGTAAGACACTTGCAGATATTGATTCAAGTAAAACGGGCTGGTCCTCATTTATTTCCTTAAATATCCTTAAAGCCTCTTCTTTTGAAACATATGTTACCTCGGATATTCTTTCATCTGATGAAAGTTGGTCTTTAAAGGGATTTATCTTGTCCTCTCCAAACTCATCTTTGAAGAAAACGGTTACTTGAGCCTGATCTTCCAGATATTTAAGCATTGTCTGAGATAAAACAACTACATTTATAAATATTCCAAGAATAAGGAATGTTATTCCCATTACAAGAAAATGGGACACAGTCATTAATTTTTCTTTTTTAAGATAATGTTTTAAACTATTCCAAACTTTAGGCACGATATTTTCCTCCTTTTTTATCTGAAACAATTTTACCCTTTTCAATTTTGATAACTCTTTTTGTGAGTTTATCGACTATTCTTTGGTCATGGCTAGCCATAATAACAGTTGTTCCTAAAGAATTTATTTTTTCGAGAATTTCAACAACCTCATCAGCCGAATCCGGGTCTATCATTCCCGTTGCTTCGTCGGCAACCAAAACATCAGGTTCGTGAGCCAAAGCACGGGCAATTGCAACTCTTTGCTTTTCCCCACCGGAAAGCTCTTGTGGACGATAATCAGCATGATCTAAAAGTCCAACTAAACTAAGAACATTAGGAACTATATTTTTTATATCCTTCTTATCTGCGTTAACAACCTCTAAAGAAATGGCCACGTTGTCGTAAACAGTTTTTGAATCCAAAAGCTTAAAATCCTGAAAAACGACACCTATCTTTCTTCTGTAATCCGGCATTTCGCTGGGAAGTATCTCGACAATGTTTTTCCCCTGAAAAAGTATCTGTCCATTATCCATGGATTCTTCACGTAAAAGTAATTTTATAACTGTGGATTTACCCGCTCCCGATGGACCTACTATAAAAATAAACTCACCTTGTTCAACTGAAAAAGAAACATCATCCAGAACCTTAACTCCAGAAATATATTCTTTTGTTACATTTTTAAATTCAATCTGAGACACTGTTTATTATTACCTCCTCAACAATAAATACATCAGTACTTTTATCACTTAGTTTTCCCATCTTGCCCACAACTTTAACAAAAAGACCTTCTGCAATCCTTAATTTCTGATCTCTCGACTGAAGTAAATATAATTCCTTACCTGAGCTATCTGTTAAAGAATAAGAAATATCGTCCATTGGGTAAAGTTCAGGATTCACATATGTTACTCTTCCTTCGGCCTCTATCCTATCAGAATCTCTGTTACCAACCGCGTCATAATCATTACCTAAACCATTTTCATTTTCAATTAACCTTGGAGATATAAGATAACCAATAGAGATGCCTATGAGGGTAAAAGAAATAAAAACACCGAGAATGGTATAAAACAGCTTTCGGCCTTTTATACCTTCCATTTTATTATAAATATCTTTGAGCAGATTGGACATAGTTACATCTATTATATATTAACTTTTTAATTATGTATAAGCCAGTAAAATTTATAACAAAAATACCATACAAAGATTTTTCCACATACTATCTTTTCAATAAAAAAAGCAAAATTCTAGTGCCAATAGAAACATCTAACGAAAAGGGATACGAATTTGGAGTTCCTTCTATTTACAACACTATAAAAAGAATAATTAAAGGAACGGGATTTTCAATTCTTGGGGTAAAAATTTATCATTACGACGGAAATGTTTTTTATACATATTTATCTATAAAAAATGGAGGAACGGTTTTAGATATAAATATTAGTTTTAAAGACGGAATAGAAATATCAAAGGAAACTTTTTCTCCCATATATGTAAATGAAAAAATTCTAAAATCCTGCGGAATTGAAATTACTAAAGAATTAGTTATTAAGGCTTTAAAAGATAGTGGTTAGTTTCTAAGGTATTTTTGTACGTTACTGTTATGACCCGTGATGGTTTCTGCGTAATGGGTAACACCTGTTTTATCAGTGAGATAGTAATAATAGGGGCTTTCTTCATAATAAATAACTGCAGATAAAGACGATAAACTTACACTTGATATTGGAGCAGGGGGAAGACCAACAACAGCCCGGGTGTTATAAGGATCTTCAGTATCTAACTCCGCCCTGGTTAAGTTATTCTGCCACCACTGAAACTTATAAATATCTTCTAAAGTTGGGACGCAATAAGCATCTCCCTTACACAATCTTTTTAAAGCAATCGAATATTGGGTGGTAGCGTCGACATCCAGCTTCATTCCTTCTTTCCATCTTTTTATCAAAATCCCTGCTACAAGAGGCCTGTCTTCAGATGTATGTACCTCCCTTTCAACCATTGAGGCAAATATTACAACCTGTTCTTTTGTTAATCCAACCTTTTTTAAATTATCATCACTCAGTATCTCTTTAGTCTTATTATTAAAATTATCTGTCATTCTCTCTATCAATTCTTCATCTTTTGCATCTCTATTAAAAAAATATGTATCGGGGAACAAGTATCCTTCGTATGGTTTTGCCAATTCCAAAAATTTCTGATAATCGATCCTTGCCAGTCTCTGGGAAGCTAGTATTGCATACTGCTCAATCCTCCAGCCCTCTAAAAAAGTCAGGGAGATATCGTTTCTGCCCCGGCTAAGTTCGTGTACAAGTTGTACAATGTTTGTTCCCGCAGGAATAGTGTAATTACCTGCCTGAATATTTGTATCAGCTCTGTTTAAAAAAACATAGAGTATAAAAAGAAACTCCGAATTTATTGCCTCTTTGTCATAAAGCATGCCCGCAACATCAAACACCCCATCACCGCTCTTTATCTCAAAATTTGCTTCTTTAGCAGTTTGTGATGGTCTAAAAACCGCGGCTTTGTAATAAAAGTAAGAAAGTACAGGAACAATAATTAGAAAAACAAATAAAGTTAAAGACAAGATTATTCTTTTCTTCTTAGGAGTTAGAATATGATATTTTTCGGGATCAAGACCTTCAGACATGTGAATATTTTAGCATAAAAAAAGCGCCTAGGACTTTATTAATGCCAAGACGCTTTAAAATGAAGGACTGAGACTATCTGAGTCCCAATGTTAAAAGTAACGATAATGAAATCACATAAATCAACACACTTAAAATTTTTAGCAATGTATCATCATAGGTAATTTCATATTCTTCTCCAGTTTCGCAGGTTGCCTTTTTTTGGACAACTGGAACTAAAAAAACTTTAATTGCCCTATATAGCATCCCGCAAAATAGAAACAAGGAAAAAGCAAACAACCCAGCAGAGATAACTATTGAGTGTATATAAAGTGGATGAACGTTAAACTCAAAAGCTACCTCTTTTGATATTTCTCTGTACAATAAGTAAATTTCTTTTGTAAGATATGTGGCAAGTATAAAAGCAATAAATGTATTCAACTTCTTTTGATTGCTAACAACCCATTTCCACAATCTACTTTCTTTAATATAAATAACAAAACTTCCTAACTTATTCATTTTCTCCTAACCTTTCTTATTATTGTCTAGTTTTTTATTGCCAGGATTCTACCATAAATACCCCATAGGTTTCAAATGCAGGGGAACCGTGGTAAAATACATCCACGGGAAGTCGACTGATCGCTTTCAGGCAAAGTGTGAACGTAGCCTGAGGGAGGAAAGTCCAGACTGCATAGAGCAAGGGGACGGAGGGTAACCTCCGACGTGAAAGCGCTGGTGCCTCGCCAATGAAAATTGGCCGGGACGGAAAGTGAATTGACATTTTCCGAGAGCAGCAGAGACGAGCTTTTTCCGTAAGCTTAAGCATGGAAAAAGAGTGAAACGGGCAATCCCACCCTGCAGAAACCCACGAAATTACCGCTTTAAGTCTGCTCGGCAAGGTATAAAGATGGGGCGTAGATAGATGATCGGATAAAACAGAATCTGGCTTATTGGCTTCCCGTGCCTAAACTTATTCCTTATATCCTAAAAACTTTTTTAAAATTGTTGAGATTATCATGGTCATGGGAACAGCGCATATAGCGCCTAATATTCCAAAGAAATTTGCACCCACCAACAAAGCCAGTAATATAACCAAAGGTCTAAATCCAGATATTTTTCCCATTATTTTTGGAACCAAAAAATTATTCTCCAACTGCTGAATAACAACAAAAAGTGCTACAACTCCAATACCTTTTATGGGTGAGTCTGTAAACCCAATCAACCCGGCCACAACAGCTGATAAAACAGGACCAACGTTGGGAATTGCTTCAAAAATTCCGGATAATAAACCCAAACCAACAGAATATTTAACACCAAGTATGGCAAGACCAATAAAACTAGCCACACCCACTACCAACATTAAAATTAACTGACCTTTTATCCAGGAGCCCACATTTTTCTCAATCTCAATGATGGTTTCTTCAACCGTATCCTCAATTTTTTTTGGAAAAAGTGAAATAAAACCTATCTTGATATTTTCCCAATCAAGAGACATGTATATCGAAATTACAAGAACACTTATTAAAATTGCAAAATTAGAAAATATCGAAAGTGTAGCAGTTAAAACTCCCGCGGATATCTTTGAAGTCTCGGGAAGAACATCTACCATTGACACTCCCCATTCCGAAGGAGTCTCTATACTCGATATGATTGCCGGAAGTCCCACTATCATTTTTTGGAGCTCAATTACTAAAGGGGGTAAAACAAAAGTTAAGGTAAGTAGAATTGCTAAAATAAATAGAGAATAAGATATCAAAACAGCCAAACCCCTCGACACTCTTTTATTAAACAAAATCATCTTCATAAAGTGTTTAATCGGTTGTTCCATCGATATAACAACCAAAGTAGATATAAGCAAAATACCAATGATAAATCCCAATCTATAAACTACGTATACACCAAGAAGTATAAGTAGGGTGAGAATTATGGTTTTTATAGAAATTACTATTTGTTTATCCATTATTAAATATTCTCCTTTATTTTATTGTATATTATTTCTTTAAAACCGTCTTGGGAAATATCCACCCACATAATTTCTTTATTTTTTTTAAACCAAGTTTGCTGTCTTCTTATGTAAGCATGAATATCGTATTTAATTCTCTGAATTGTATCTTCTTCTGAAATATTTTCGCTTAAAAAATCCACAGCTGTTTTATAAACCAGACCCCCGAGCTTACGTGACTCCCCATAACCTTTTTCGAGAAGAAATTTTACTTCATCTATTAACCCACTGTCCCAAATCTCATCCACCCAACTATCAGCTTTTTCATACAACAAATCTCGATCTGAACTTAACCCAAACCACACATAATCTACGTTTTTTAAATATGGTAGTGAGTTGTTATTAACCTTCCCGGCTAATCCTTTCTCTATAGCCCTAACCAACCTTGTCTTATTATTCTTATCGATTTTTTCAAACTCTTTACCATCAATCTCTCTTAATTTCTCCTGTAACTCGACAAGAGACATGCTTTCTAAAACCTCGCGTAATTCAAGATCAGGTTTAACTTTGGACGGAATCATTCTTCCTGTAATTAAATCTATATAAAAACCCGTTCCTCCAACTATAAAAACATTTTTTCGCCTATCAATTATTTCCCGAGCTTTATTTAAGGCAAAATATGCAAAATCAAACCCCGAAAAATATTGGTCCGGTGTCACGAGGTCGTAACCCCAAACTTTTATTCCATTTAATTTCCAACAACCATATTCCTTTTCAATTTTAATTTTGGAATTTACAGGAACCTTACCGGTCCCGATGTCCATATATTTCACCACCTGTCGGGAATCAGCGGAAATTATCTCACCATTAATTTTTTCGCACATATCCAAAGCCAACGAAGTCTTACCCGAAGAAGTGGGTCCCACAATTATGAAAACCTTTTTCGTACCTTTTACATTTTTCATAAAAAATTACTCGCTACCTTCCCAACGAGAATGGAAAATACCGCCACTTCCCTTGGGCTTACTCTGTTTCCAAACTTTAGAAAGATACATATGTCTCCATTTTTTCTCTTTCAAAGGAACGTCATCTTCTAAATTTCTCTGGGCAAAAGTTCCTTTACGTGGAGAATACATTGAAATAAAAGCAACTGAAAAACCTATTCTTTTTACCAAATCTACAGTGCTCATAAATTGTTCCCTTGTCTCACCTGGAAACCCAACAATAATATCCGTTCCGATTTCGACATCAGGTCTGACCTTTCTTATATCACCTATCAAATTCTCGAATTCCTCAACAGTGTGTCTTCTGTTCATTGCTTTAAGAATTTCATTATTACCTGATTGAACAGCAATATGAACATAATTTGATATTTTTGAAAGTTTTAATGTTTCTACAAGATCAGATGTAAAATCAAAAGGATTGGAAGAAATAAAATCTATCTTTTTAACTTCCTTGATTTTATGAACTTTCTTCAATAATTCAGCAAAAGGTAATGAGTTTTGTTTTGTAGATTTATCTTTTTGACCACCGGCTCTAATTTGAAATTTTTCCTTTACTCCCAAACCCCACGAATTAACATTTTGTCCGCACAAAGTAAATTCCGTAACTCCGTTTTTAATTAAGCATTTGATTTCTTCAAGTATCTCTTTTTCTGAACGGGATATCTCACAACCACGGGAATAAGGAACGACACAATAAGAACAAAAATTATCACACCCGTAGGATATATTTACATATGCATGGTTCCTGCCACGGTATTTTCTTTCGGGAACAATTTTTTCCAGTGCAACATCCCTACCTAGCAAATTAAAATCTTTTAGAATATGAGTAATTTCGGGGACATCCCCAGGTGCAAAATACCCATCAAAATTTTTAGTTTTTTCTTTTAGCTCTTTAAGTGCGTACCTTTTTCTTTCACCTAAAGCACTTCCTACCATACATCCAGTTAACAAAACCCTGGCTCTGCGGTTCTTCGAATTTTTCACCATTTTACCAATACCAAATACCTTATCCTCACTTTTTTGCCTCACCGAACATGAATTTATTATTAAAATATCGGAGTTTTCTAAAGCATGTTTAATTTCCAAAGTTTCGTTTCCTTCTTTTTTATCCAGCTCTTTAAAACCGAAAGATTCTAATAAACCTGAAATTAGGTCAGAGTCCACCTCATTGGCATAACAGCCAAATGTCTTTATATAATACTTTTTAGAATTTTTGGAAACCATACAACTATCTGATTAAAGTTCCGTTCTCAACAGTCTCATCAGGTAATAAGATTACAACCTTTCCCTCGGAGTCAGCGGCTAATACCATACCCTGTGATTCAAGTCCCATCATTTTTCTAGGTTCAATATTTATTATAAAAG